>CAZLLM010000272.1:0-2997 GCA_964560405.1 uncultured Prevotella sp. | reverse complement strand
TTTTTTGTTCTCCTTCATTCTCTAATTATGCAAATGCGGACGGCGGGCGCTTTTCCCGCTCCGGCATACGCCCTTAATATGAAAGGCGGCAATTCCTTTATACGAGACAGGCTGCCGCGAGGCTCATTGTTTGCGGCGCAAGCCGCGCCGTTCTTCAGCTTTCGGGCAGTCAGCGCCGCGCCCGGAAAAAGCCGCGCATTAACGCGGCGCACTCCCCGGCAAGTACGCTTTTGCCGACATCCGTCCGGGGATGCAGAGCCAGCGGCGCGCAAACCGTGAAGCCGCGTTTGGGGTCGTCCGCCCCATAGACGAGTCTTTTCATGCGCGCCAAGCCGACTGCGCCGGCGCACATGGCGCAAGGCTCAATCGTTACGTACATCGTACATTCGTCCAAGTACTTGCCGCCCACGAAGCCGGCCGCCGCGGTTATGGCCTGCATTTCGGCGTGCGCCGTGGCGTCGCGCAGCGTTTCGGTAAGGTTGTGCGCGCGGGCGATCACCCTGCCTGCGCACACCACAACCGCTCCCACCGGCACCTCGCCTGCCGCTTCCGCCGCTTCCGCCTCCGCAATCGCAGCCCGCATGAACCTCGTGTCTTCGTCGCAGGACATGACGCAAAGTTAAGACATATCGCACTATCCGCATCCTCGATGCTGCAGAAATCGGCAGGGGGATGCTACGAAATACGCCGGACTTAATCCGGAATACATAGGGCTTTATGCAGAAATACGCCGCGTATGACATTCCTCACGTCCTTTTCCTCTGTGCATTCTCCGCCCTGCGGAGGCATTCCCATGCAGAGCAGGCGGTGTCCGGGCAGCTCTTATTTGCTACTTTTGCAATCCGCAAGACCCGGCACGCACGGCATACGGCCTCCAAGCCATGAAATCCGGACACGAAACTTCACTCAATGTTGCACGCCGCCCTGTAACGGCGCAGATAGCCCGCATCGCCCTGCCCGCGATAGCCGCGAACCTGTCCGTTCCGCTGCTTTCAATAGTCGACACCTCCATAGTGGGACATATGGGCGAGCGGAAGTACATCGGCGCCGTGGCATTGGGAGGCGTAATCTTCAATGTCCTATACTGGATGCTCGGTTTCCTGCGTATGGGGACAAGCGGGCTGACATCACAGGCTTTCGGACGCGGCGACAAGCGCGACATCGCCTTGCAGCTGGCCCGCCCTCTCGCTTTGGCCGCAGCCGTCGGCGCGCTTCTCGCGCTGTCGGGCAGCCTGACGGCCAACGCGGCGTTTGCAATCCTTCCCGCTTCGCAAGACGTAGAGCCGTTGGCGCGGGAATATTTCCGCACAGCCGTTTGCGGCGCGCCGGCAGTGCTGGGGCTGTACGTCTTTTCAGGCTGGTTTCTCGGTATGCAGAACTCGCGCTACCCCATGTTGGCGGCTATATCGCAGAACCTTGTGAACATAGCCGCAAGCTTAGCTTTCGTTTACGGGGCGGGATTCGGAATCACAGGAGTCGCGCTCGGCACGGTAACGGCTCAGTACTTCGGGCTGTCCGTGTGCGTTGTGCTGTGGCGCGTAAAGTACGCCAAGAGGCTGCCGCGCCCCGCCTTGCGCGAAATAACCGACGTACGCGGACTTTCACGCTTCTTCTCAGTAAACAGGGACATTTTCCTGCGCACAGCATTCCTCGTGCTGGTGATGTCGTACTTCACTTCTGCCGGGGCAGCAATGAGCGACACTATTCTGGCCGTCAACTCGCTGCTCATGCAGCTGTTCATTATATTTTCGTATTTCATGGACGGGTTCGCGTATGCTGGCGAGGCGCTTGCCGGGCGGTATGCAGGAGAACAAGACAGGCTCGCGTTCTCCTCTGTCACGAAGCGGCTGCTTCTTATCGGGACACTGCTGGCCGCGCTGCACTCGTCGGTGTACTGTGCAGGCGGCAAAGCGTTCCTCTCGCTGCTTACCAATGACAGCATTACCGTCGCGGCCGCCGCACGCTATCTCCCGCTGGCGGCGTGTGTGCCGGCAGTGTCGTTCGGCGCGTTTGTACTTGACGGGATATACATCGGAGCCACTGCCGCAAGACTCATGCTCCTCTCCACATTCCTTGCCGCGGCAGTGTTTTTCGGCATCTTCTTTGCCTTCCGGGACACGGCCGCTAACTATGCGCTTTGGGGAGCGTTCCTCGCCTACCTCGCGACGAGAACGTCAGCCGAGGCTCTGCTTTACCGGCGCATGGCAAGGCGCGTGTTCGTTTTGCCGCCCGGAAAAAGCCCGTAACGGTTTATTTTGATAATTTAGCGGCGCAATACAATATAAAACAATCATGGCAAAGTACAAGAGGATACTGCTGAAATTAAGCGGCGAAAGTCTTTCGGGCGGGAAAGGCTGCGGCATCGACCCCGTCCGCCTCAGCGAATACGCAATGCAAATCGCGGAAGCCCGGCGCGGAGGGACGGAAATAGGCATAGTCATAGGGGGCGGCAACATATTCCGCGGACTGAGTGGCGCGGGGAAAGGCTTCGACCGCGTGACAGGCGACCAAATGGGAATGTGCGCCACGGTCATCAACTCGCTCGCCCTCAGAAGCGCGTTGGCCGCCGCAGGAGCGGACGCCCGCGTCCTCACTGCCGTAAGGATGGAGCCGATAGGCGAGTTTTACGACAAGTGGAAAGCCATAAGATGCCTTGAGAGGGGGGAAGTGGTGATAATGTCGGCCGGAACAGGCAATCCCTACTTTACCACCGACACCGGCGCGGCTCTCCGCGGCATAGAAACAGAAGCCTGCGTGATGCTGAAAGGCACGCGCGTGGACGGAGTGTACACAGCCGACCCGGAAAAGGACAAGACTGCCGTCAAGTTCGGCAAGATAACATTCGACGAGGTTTACAGGCGAAACCTCAAGGTTATGGATCTCACGGCGGCGGCTCTCTGCAAGGAGAACAACCTGCCCGTTTATGTCTTCAACATGGACAAGGCCGGCAACCTCGCGAAAGCGCTCGCCGGCGAGGAAATAGGCACGTTGGTCCAC
>CAZLLM010000271.1:0-3009 GCA_964560405.1 uncultured Prevotella sp. | reverse complement strand
CCTGACTGCTTGTAACGGGGCCGGAGGGCGCAAACGGCGGCGCGCCTGATGCGGTGCAGGGGCTTATCTTCTGCCGCTCCGCCGGCTGAATCCTGTGGATATTTTCCCGTTGAATATATTGAGGCGCAAAATAGCGTGCAGCATGAAATAGCTGTATGAGGCATCGTTCTGCGTGTCCACCCTCCGTTGCGCGTTGATGGAGCGGTCGACATTGCTCCGCTTGTGCAGGATGTCGTTTATGCGCAGCCGGACGATCAGGGGCGCGCCCCTGAAGAAGTTCTGCGATATGTCCGCGTTCCATACAAGCTCGTCGGTGTTCATGCTTTTGTCGGCGTACCCCCGGCGGCTCTGCACGCGCAGGTCTGTGCCGATGTTCATTTTCCACGGCAGTCGCAGCCTTGCCTCGGCCGAGTAGGAATAGTTGTATGTGTTGAGGTTTGACTGGGGACGGAGCTTGTTGTCGGCGTGCCGGTAGCTGAAGCGGCCGCCGATCTGGGCTTCGACGATGCTGCTGCGGTATCTTATGTTCAGGTTTTCCCCTATCGTGGCGGTCTTCGTTACGTTTTTTTCGCTTGAAGACTTTGAGCCTGTGTTCACGTAACTTACGGAATGGTCGTAGTTTCCGTTTGTCCTGCATGTTATCCGCAAGGCTTTGGCGCGGCCTAATGCGGAGGAGAAGGTGAATCCGCCGCTTGCCGTCCAGTCGCCGTTGATGTTTTTCGGCATGGTTGTCCTCGCGCCGGTCCGTTCATCGTAGATTATCGCCGTGCTGATGTTGTTCGACGACTGTGTGAACGTTGCGTTAGCGGCGTAGTTCTGCTGACGCGCGGTGATGTATTTGCTGTATTCCAGCCTGACCCGGTTGTTCCATGCCGGCTTGAGGTTTCCGCCGCTTACGCGGATGTTCAGGGGGTCGGAGTTGTCGGTAAGCGCGAGGCGGCTGGTCATGGCGGGGTCGGAGGACCAGCCGTCGTACTTGGCTTCGAAGCTTTCGTTTTTCGACATGCGGTACCGGAGGGACGCGGACGGCGTGAACCTTGTCAGGTTTCGCGTGAGCGTGGTGTCCATCGTGTTCTTGCGGTAATCGAGTTCCGTCTTTTGCCGTCTTATGCCGGTTCCGACGCTCATGTTCAGATTCCGGCTGTTTATGCGGAAGCTGAAGTTGCCCGTGTGCGTCCATTCGTTGTATGTGGAGTAACTGCTGTTGAAAACGTTCAATGCCATTTCGAGCGAATCGCTGCTTTGCGGGAGTTCCCCTAATTCGTGATTTCCGTCACGCCAGCTTTCAAGGGAGTCGAGCTCGTACAGGGAACGGTCGCTTTGTGAGCGGCTGCGCGCGAAGCTGTAGCTGAGTTGCAAGAAGCCGCCTTTGAATAAGGGCTCGCTGTAACTCGCCCTCGCGCCGAAGCTCCAACGTTCTGATGGGGAGTGCGTGTATTGGTCTGTGAACGTTCTGTCGCGGCCGTTGTCCTGGTTGTAGTAGCGTATGTCGGAAATCCTGAACGATTTGCTGTATCCGTCGCTTACTGATGCGTTGAGGCTGAGGCTCGCGTTGCGCCCGCTGCCGCTTAGCCGCCGCACTCCCATCGCGTTTGCATTGTACGAGAAGCTGCGTCCGCGGCTTTGCGACTGCCGCAAATTCCTGTTCACCGTGATATCGTACAGGCCGGGCGTGTTTTCGGGAGAGAAGCCATCCTCGAACACTTTGCCGAGCGGGTCGCTTTCAGAAACGCCGTAAGGGTCGCCGCTGAATGTGGCCGAGCGCGAGTTCGAGTAGGCGCGGGAACGCCCCGCTGAGAGACTTTGGCTTGCCGTTACTGTTGTCAGGGTGTCCGGATTCCATTCCAGGCGCAGGTTCGCGTTTGCGGAAGTTGAGCGGTTTTTGTTGTAACTGTTGTTGTTGCTGAACGAAGACGTGTTTCCCGAACTTATGAAGCTTTCCGCGTTGCGCCATGACTCCCCGTGCGAATTGTTGCCGCTCGCCGACACGCTGCCTCCCATCTCAAATCGTCCGGCCTCCCTTTTTCTGCGCCCGTTGTTGATGTTGAAGTCCAAGCCGAGGCTTTTGCTGGCCGAGCGTGCGTCCTCATCCCTCATGCTGCCGGTTACTGTGAAGCGCGACAGGTCGGTGACGCGGTTTGCGAAGAGCCTGCTTATGTATCTTCCGCTTGAGCCGGCCGCTTCGTCAAGGTTCGCTATCCACGTCTCGTCCAGCTCCTCTTTCAGCACGATGTCCATCACCGTCTGCTCGTTCCCGTCGTCAATCCCCGTCTGTTCCGCGTAGTCGCTCTTCTTCTCGTAGGTCTTTATGCGTTTGACAAGTTCGGCCGGCAGGTTCTTCATGGCTACGCCTTTGTCGCTCTTGAAGAAATCTTTCCCGTTGATTTTGAACTCGGCTACTGTCTTGCCGTTGTATGTTATGACGCTGCCGTCCGTTTCAACGCCCGGCAGCAGCTTCACAAGCTCTTCCAACGGCTCGCCCTCCGGCACGCTGTAAGCTTCGGCGTTGAAACTCACGGTGTCGTCCGCAGTTTCCATTTCGGGCGGCGCCGCTCTAACCTCCGCCCCTTTAAGCGAAACGTAGGAGAGCGGCATACGTATGATACCGAGATCTGAAGTTTTGCCGCGCCGTCCGCTTTCTATGTTGAAATACAATGTTTTGTACCCTGTCATGGATATGCGCAATATATATCCGCCTTTCCTCGGCAGGGGCAGCGAGAAGCGTCCGGCGGTGTCGGTCGGCAGGCCGCCTGCAAAGGCGCTGTCATTATCCAGCAGCACAACGTTGGCGGCGGCAAGCCCGCGCATCGTCAGCGAGTCCACCGCCGTGCCTTTTACGGCGCGTTGCGCCCAAGCCGTGTGGCAGAAAGCCAGAAGCAGAAACCCCATCTTCTTGATGTTGATTTTCATACCTCTCCTGATTACAAGCATCCGGCGTGCCGGTGTCGTGAAACCGTTATTTTGACTGCGCCAGACGGGAAGAGTTTAACTGCCGCATGCAGAAAGGGA
>CAZLLM010000270.1:0-3021 GCA_964560405.1 uncultured Prevotella sp. | reverse complement strand
GAGATTATAAGAGAATCGGGCAAGCCCACGCAGCGTCTCCAGCCTCTTCCGCAAACCTCCCTCACAAACTGCCAGCAGCCGATGAAAATCGTCGGCTATGACAAACGGCGCGTTGCACGCCATCACCGCCAAGGTTGGGAAAAACAGCTTTACTAACAGCTCGGAACGCTGCCGCTTCTGAAGTCAAGGCCTTTGCGCTCGCTTCCGCCGTCCTGCCATTATGCGGCCTCATTTGTCAGGCTTCCGCGCTGTACGGCCGGACATCCCCACCGAACAGCGGCGCGTCCGCGCATTTAGCTGAAGAAGTCCCGCGGCACGGCGTTTGTTATTCAGAGGGTTCGGCAAGTTCGAGCTTCGCTATTCCGCCGGTCACGCCGTCGAACAGCACGTGAGTGCCCATCTTCTTGTTGAAGAGGTCTTCGCCCAAGTATTCCACGTTGCCGAACTGTCCCATGGGAAAGACTGCCTCGGCGTATGCTCCGCCGTCGCCGGACACGCTCACCTCCACGTCGGACGGGACGTTGTAACGGATGCCGTCAGGCTCTTTTTTCTTTTTACCGGGGTCTTCGGGCGCAGGCGCGGGAACGGTCTTGAGGTTCTTCACGCTGATGTACACGGGCGCGCCTGCGAGGTTGTCGCTCTCGACGGGGCCGAGCTTCGAGGAGAAGCGGAAGAGGATGTCCTTGTCCACGTCTTCGTCCGGACTGTACACGAACTCGAAAGCGCGCGTCTCGGAGGTCTCCGTGCCTTTGAAAAGCTGCAGCAGGGCGCGTTCCTGCGTGTCGAGGCGCTCGTTCATCAGTTTCAGCTGCTCGCCGTCCTTGGGCATATTGTCGGCCTCGCCTTTCGCGAGGAGGGTGCGCGACTCCCGTATGCCGTAGATTTCGTTCGCCGTCAGCTCCGCCATTTTCGCCGTGCTGCCCGCCGCGAGTATCTCCTGCCCCAGGAAGTCCCGCGGATTGAGCGGGGGGGAGCTGACCGCGGGCGCGGGCAGAGCCGGAGCTTTCTCCTGTTCCGGCGCGTCGGCGTTCACGGAAAGTATGATGCCGCTGCTGGTAAGGCCTATGAGGGGGGCGGAAGTCTTGGGGGTCAGCTTTACCGAGAAGATTTTGCTCGTGTCAGGCACTCCGGCGGCGTATATCTTCACGTCGTCGATTTTCCAGGCGACCGACGGCTCCGCGGGCACATCGTTCAGACGCAGGAAGCGCATGGCGTACTGGCGGAAGTCGCCGGGCCGGTAGGAAACGCTTGTGGCGGTTACGACAATGTGCAGCTCGGTGCGCGGCAGGCAGTATGTGACGCCTTCGGGAGTTATCCCCGGCGAATACGGGGCTACTTCCGTTTGCGGATATCCGTTCAGCGCAGCCAGCGCGACAGCGGCCGACAGGGGGAAAGTCTTGTTCATGGTGTGCGTTTTGGTTCTGTGTCCGTTTGGTTCTGCGGTGTTCCTTATGAGTCCGCGCCGTCCGCCAGCCTTTTGCGTATGCCGTGCAGCTCGCGGTAGGCGGGCGCGATGTTTTCTACGATGTCGGAGGCAGTCAGGCTTTCTTCGCACAGCTTCGAGGCCGCGATGTCGCCAGCCAGCCCGTGCAGGAACACTCCGAGCCGGCAGGCCTGCTCGCGGCCGTAGCCTTGCGCGAGCAGGGCGAGCAGTATGCCGGTGAGCGTGTCGCCGCTGCCGGGCGTCGCCATGCCCGCGTTCCCGGTGGTGTTGATGAAAGTGCGCCCTTCGGGGGTGTTTATTGTGGTGTAATGCCCTTTGAGCACGATGTAAAGCTTGTGCTGCGCGGCCATCCGCCTTGCGTCGCCGAGCGCGGCGTACGCGTCGGCCTTGCTCCCCGAAAGCCTTGCGAACTCGCCGGGGTGCGGGGTGAGCACCGACCCCGCAGGCACGTGCGCGAGCCACCCCTCGTGCCGCGCGAGGATGTTTATCCCGTCAGCGTCGATTATGAGCGGGACAGGCATGCGGCGTATTTGCTCAAGGAACGCCGGGTCGGTTTCCCGGAAGCCGCCCAGTCCCGGGCCTATAGCCGCCGCCTGGTAAGGCTCGGCGCGTTCCGGGCGCGTGAAGCAGCTGTCGCTGCTGTCGGGCGAGAGGACGGCTTCAGGAACCGCAATCTGGAGGATGCCGCTGTTGCAGCGCGGGCTGCGTACCGTGAGCTTGCCGACGCCTCCCCGCAGGCAGGCGCGCGCGGCGAGCACCGCCGCCCCCGCCATCCCGCAGCTGCCCGCCACAAGCAGCGCATGCCCGAAAGTGCCCTTGTGCCCGAATTCGCCGCGCTCCCTCAGCAATCCCGCCATTTCGTCCGGCTCGTCCGTAGCGTAGGGCGACTGCGCGCCGCTGATGTACTCTTTGTCAAGCCCTATGTCGACACTCTGCACCTCGCCCGCGAACTGCGCGGTGTCGTCAAGGAAAAAGGACAGCTTGGGAAGCCCTATCGTGAGGGTGAGCCGCGCTTTCACGATGCCGCTCCGCATGTTCGAGGAATTGTCTTCGCACATCAGCCCCGAAGGCACGTCTATGGAGACGACGTGCGCCGGGCTTCCGTTGATGTATTTCACGAGCGAGGCGAACCCGCCGCCCAGCGGCCTTGACAGCCCCGTGCCGAACAGCCCGTCAATCACTATGTCGCCGGCCGTAAGGCGGGGAGGGTCGAACTGCTGCGTTACCTCGGTGAATTTCGCCGGCCTGGTCTTGGCGAGCCGCGCCCTGTTGGTCTCGCAGTCGGGGCTTACCTTGCCTCCGATGTTGAAAAGGTACGTCTCCACCGTCCTGCCGCGCTGCGCGAGCAGCCTTGCCACAGCGAGGGCGTCGCCGCCGTTGTTGCCGGGCCCGGCGAACACCACGAAGCGCCGGCTCTTGCCGAAACGCTGCCGCAGGATCTCGCACATCCCCGCGGCGGCGCGTTCCATAAGGTCTACAGACTCTATCTGCTCGCTGGCTATGGTGCGCTCGTCGAGCTCTTTGAGCTGGCTGGCGGTCAGGATTTTCATCGTTGCAAATATACGGAATCTATTTTA
>CAZLLM010000269.1:0-3022 GCA_964560405.1 uncultured Prevotella sp. | reverse complement strand
CCCGTAAGGCGGAGGGGCGGAGCGGCGCGTCAGGAAAGCATTATGCCAGCTGCGAGCAGGAGCGCGAATGCCGCCATGTTGCGTGAAGTGGCGCCGAGTACGGCATTGAGCCCTGTCCCGCGTCTTATCCTTGCCATACTGCGCCATGTGGAAACGTGCAGGCATAGATACGGCATGGTTATGACCGGCACGAGCGTCATTCCCCGCAGTGCGATTGCGGCGGCAAGCAGGTAGGCGGCGATACCGAGCGCGAGGTAAAACCGCAGTCCGAATGTTTCGCCGAAAATAACGACGACGGTCCGTTTCCCCGTGCGGCGATCGCTATCGCGGTCGCGGAAGTTGTTCAGCGCGAGCAGAGTGTCGATGGCTGTACCGCAGGCAAAGGAACACAGAACAGTCTCGGCGGTCAGCGAGCCTGTTTGCAGGCAGTATGTGACATTCACCGGCACTATTCCGAAGAATACCAGTACTAACAGATCTCCTAATCCGAGGTAGGAGAGCGTTGTGGTGTAGAGTACGGCGGCGGCCACGCACAACACCCCCACGCCGGCAAGCCACAGACTGCTTTGCGACAGCAGCAGGCAGCCGGCGGCGCAGGCGAGGACGGTTACGATGATTATCCCGGCTCGCATGTGTGATGGCGAAATCCACCCCTGCGCCGTAGCCCGGCGCGGGCCGGTGCGGTCGTCGCCGTCCGTTCCTTTCAGGTAGTCGTAAAGGTCATTCACGAGGTTTGATGCAATCTGCATAAGCGCGGCGAACGCGGCGCACACCGCCGCAGGCATAACGCGGAACGAACCGTCGTGCGCGGCAAGGGCGCAAGCTACGACTACGGGAATGAGGGACGCTGTGAGTGTCTTGGGGCGGACGGCAAGAAGCCACGCGCGGGGCGAATCGCGCCTGACGTTTTCTTCGTCGGCAAAGATGTTTCTCATCGGTTCTCGTTTGTGTTGGAAAAAGAAAGACCGCACAGCGACGCGGCCTTATGATGTGTGGTATTCAAGAAGCCTCCGGCGGAAAAACTCACGATGCCCGAAACTTGCCCGCGTTGCGGGCGCAGCTCGCGTCAGGCTTTCTTGCGGCGGCTTTTCGCCTTAGTCTCGCTGGCGGGTTTGGGCTGGTTCAAACCGGCAAGCTCTTCGTCTATGAGAATACGGCCGCAGTACTCGCATACTATGATTTTTTTGTGCATTCGTATGTCAAGCTGCCGCTGGGGCGGTATCTTGTTGAAGCAGCCTCCGCAGGCGTCGCGCTGTACACAGACAATGCCCAGCCCGTTGCGGCTGTTCTTGCGGATGCGCTTGAACGAGTTGAGCAGACGCGGCTCGATGGTTTCTTCCGTCTCTTTCGCTTTTCCGCGCAGGTTTTCTTCTTGCGCTTTCGTCTCGGCCACGATACCGTCCATTTCCGACTTCTTGTTTTCAAGATGGGCGGTGTTGTCGGCTATCAGGCCGTTGTTTGCGTTTATGCTTTCCTGCAGTTCCTCAATTCGCTTGGCGGTCTCGCTTATTTTCTTTTCCGACAGCTCTATCTCTAATGTCTGAAACTCAATCTCCTTACTGAGCGTGTCGTATTCTCTGTTGTTGCGCACGTTGTCGATTTGCTCCCGGTAACGGGTGATTGAAGCCTGCGACTTCTCTATGCCGCTGCGCAGCGCGACCGTTTTGCGGTTCTCTTCGTCAAGCTCGTCGCTGAGTTTCTGGTTCCGCGAACGGAGTCTCTCTGTCTCGTCTTCAAGGTCTTGCACTTCGCGAGGCAGCTCGCCGAGCATAATTTTGAGCTTGTCTATTTCCGACAGGAGGGATTGCAGCTTGTAAAGGGCTCCGAGTTTTTCCTCGACTGTCATTTCGCTGGGGTCTTTCTTGATTTCTTTTGCCATTTGTCAAAGGTATTTTATAGGATTTGTATCGGTGGTTGCTATGACTGTTTCAAGTGTCTTGCAGTTTTCCGCAAGCAGTGTTTGCAGCAGCTCTACGGTGAATCGCTCGCTTTGGTAGTGTCCCGTGACGGCTATTTGGATTTCCTGCTCGTGTCCGAAGTAGGCGTGGTAGTGCATTTCACCTGTGATGAACGCATCCGCGCCTTGTGCGACGGCGGTTTCCAAGAGGAAGCCGCCTGCGCCGCCGCACAGCGCGACGGTCTTTACAGCGCGTTGCAGCGGCTCGTTGTGCATCAGGCACTCCGCGCCGAAAGTACTCTTCACATGAGCCAGAAACGGCTCGGCCTCCATCGGCTCGGCGAATGCGCCTATCACGCCGCTCCCGCCGCCGTATGTGTTCGGCTGCAGGAAGTCTGCGGCTTCAAGTCCCAACTTTTCGGCGATTTTGAAGTTCACTCCTCCGCGGGCGTTGTCAAGGTTGGTGTGCGCGGCATAGATTGCGATGTCGTTTTTCACGGCCATCCGTATGCATCGCTGCGCAATGTCCCGGTCGGAAACGCATCTCAACGGCCGGAAGAGCAACGGATGGTGGGCTACTACGAGGTTCGCGCCCGACTGCGCCGCTTCTTCAATAACCTGCTCCGTTACGTCTATGCACAACAAGGCCTTTGCGGCTTCCGTTTCGGCCAATCCTGCCTGCAATCCAGCGTTGTCGTAGTTTTCTTGCAGCGTAAGGGGGGCGAAGTGTTCGATGACCTCAATGATTTCCTTAATTCTCACGCTATTGTAATCTGTATAGTTGCAAAGATATGAATATTTCCGCATTCCGTCAGACAGGCTTCCGGCTTTTGGCGCGTACCGTCGGCGGAAAGCCGGGAAAACAGCTTTGCGACAGGCGCAAAAAAACGCCGCCCTCCGTGCGTGGGCAGGGGAAGGACGGCATAAGTGAAAGAGTGCGCGGATTCCCAGGTCAGAAAACCGCGTCAAGGCCTGCCGGTGTTGCGGCAGGTTTTGCCGGAGCCGCAGCAAACTTTGGATGTGTCGCAGCAAGCCTTGCCGGAGCCGCAGCAGGTTTTGCAGGCTTCACAGCAGGTCTTGCAGGCGTCGCGGCAAACTTTGCCAGCGTCGCAGCAGTTTTTGCAG
>CAZLLM010000268.1:0-3026 GCA_964560405.1 uncultured Prevotella sp. | reverse complement strand
CCGGGAACAAGAAAAAAGAGCGAGATGGGGAAGATTCCTGACATGAAGTCGCTGGCGTTCCGCGACACGCCTTTCGCCAGCCTGATGAACAAGCGCATTTACAATGTGCTGCTTGTAGCCGCCAAGTACGACGCTTTCATGCTTGAGGACGACGGCAGGGTGGACGAGCAGATTTTCAACGAATACACGTCGCTGAGCCTCAGCTCGCCGCCGCGCTTCACGCAGGCCGCGACGGAGGAGGAGGCTCTCGAGGCTCTTTCGGGCCACAACTTCGAGCTGGTGATATGCATGCCCAACATGGACAACCGCGACATATTCGCGGCGGCGAAGGAGATAAAGCAGCGCTACCCGCGGATACCTATCGTGGTGCTTACGCCGTTCTCGCGGGAGGTGTCGAAGCGGGTGGCCGACGAGGACCTGTCGGCCATTGACTACGTGTTCAGCTGGCTGGGGAACTCCGAGCTGCTGCTGGCAATAATCAAGCTGGCGGAGGACAGGATGAACGCGCCTTTCGACACGGCGAGCGTGGGGGTGCAGATAATCCTGCTTGTGGAGGATTCGGTCCGCTCGTACTCTTCCGCGCTTCCGCTGCTGTACCGCTTCGTGCTTGAGCAAAGCCAGGAGTTCTCGAAGGAGGCGCTGAACGGGCATCTGCAGAACCTGCGGATGCGCGGCCGCCCCAAGATAATGCTGGCCCGCAATTACGAGGAGGCTGCGGACATCTTCGAGAGATACAAGGACAACATGCTCGGCATAATATCCGACATGAGCTTCATGCGGCGGGGGAGGAAGGACCCTTACGCGGGGTACAAGTTCGGGCGGTACCTGAGGCGGTCGGGGCTGACGATACCCTTTATCCTCGAAAGCTCCGATGTGTCCAACGCGGTGTACGCCGACGAGCTCAGGGCCTCTTTCATCGACAAGAACTCCAAGGCTTACCCGCAAATGCTGCGGCACGAGGTGATGAAGCACTTCGGGTTCGGCGATTTCGTCATAGTGAACCCCGGCAGCGGTGAGGAGATAATGCGCATCCGCGATTTGAAGGACTTGCAGCAGAAGGTGTTCTCAATACCTGACGACTCGCTGGTTTACCACCTGAGCCGCAACCATTTCTCGCGCTTCTTCTACTCGCGCGCCATGTTCCCGCCGGCCGAGCTGCTGAAGAAAGTGGACGTGAACGACTACGGCGACATGAACGAGGCGAGGAAGCTCATCTTCGACTGCATAGTGGAATACCGGAGGATGAAGAATTCGGGCGTGGTGGCCATCTACAAGCGCGACCGCTTCGACGAGTACAGCACTTTCGCGAGGATGGGCAACGGCTCGCTCGGCGGGAAGGGGCGCGGCCTCGCCTTTATGGGCGCGCTGCTCAACCGCAGCCCGCAGCTGCACTACGAGAAGATGGGGGTGACCATCCCGCGCACCGTGGTGATATGCACGGACATCTTCGACGAGTTCATGGAAGCCAACGACCTTTACCCCGTGGCGCTGTCCGACGCGGGCGACGAGGAGATACTCGCCGCCTTCCTCGAAGCCCGGCTGCCGGAGCGCCTGCTCGGCGACCTTGAAGCGTTTTACGAGGTGGTGAAAAGCCCGCTCGCCGTCCGCTCCTCGTCGTTGCTGGAAGATTCGCATTACCAGCCTTTCGCCGGGATATACTCCACGTACATGCTGCCGCGCATATCCACGGAAGAGGAGCTGTCATGCCTGTACAATGCGATAAAGGCCGTTTACGCCTCCGTCTTCTACCGCGACAGCAAGGCTTACATGATAGCGACCTCCAACCTTATAGACCAGGAAAAAATGGCAGTGGTGCTGCAAGAGGTGGCGGGCACGGCGTACGGCGACATGTATTACCCCACGATGTCGGGGGTGGCCCGGTCGTTGAACTTTTATCCGATAGGCAACGAGAAGGCGGAGGAGGGCGTGGCCAACGTCGCGTTAGGGCTGGGGAAATACATCGTAGACGGCGGGCTTACGCTGCGCTTCTCGCCGGCGCACCCGCACAACATATTGCAGACCTCGCAGCTCGACATAGCCCTGCGCGAGACGCAGACCCGCTTCTACGCCCTCAACCTGTCGAACCTGGGAAAGGACCTTTCCGTGGACGACTCGTTCAACCTGTTCAAGCTGAACGTAAAGGAGGCGGCCGGCAAATCGCTGAAATACGCCGCCTCGACTTACAACCCCTGCGATCAGGTGCTGGAAAGCGGCGTGTACGGCGGCGGGCGCAAGGTAATCACGTTCTCGGGCATTCTCGAGCATGATGCCTTCCCCCTGGCCGACGCTTTGAGCAAGGTGCTCGGCATAGGTCAGAGGGAAATGGGTCGACCCGTTGAGATAGAATTTGCCTTTAACGTTGAGGACGGCGGCAAATGCACTCTCTATCTGTTGCAGATACGGCCGATTGTCGACGCGAAGAATGAAATGAACGAAAACCTTTCGGCCATAAAACAGGAGGACACGATAATTTCCAGTTCCAAAGTCTTGGGGCAGGGCGTAATCAGCGATGTTTACGATGTGCTGTATGTGAAAAGCAGGAATTTCGCGGCTCGGAACAACGGCCTTGTGGCGCGTGAGATAGAGAAGCTGAACCGCGGTTTCCTGGAAAGCGGGAGCGGGTATGTGCTTGTCGGCCCGGGACGGTGGGGAAGCAGCGACCCGTGGTTGGGCATCCCGGTGAAATGGCCGCACATAAGCGCCGCGAGGGCGATTGTAGAGCGCGGGCTGGAACAGTACAGGACAGACCCGTCGCAAGGCACGCATTTCTTTCAGAATCTGACATCCTTCGAAGTGGGGTACTTCACGATAGCCCCGTTTCGCGGGGACGGGTTCTTTGACGAGGAGTATCTGGACGCCATGCCTGCCGCGCATGAGACGGAGTTCATACGGTGCGTGCGTTTCAAGAGCCCTGTGCTGATAAAGATGGACGGGCGGCGCGGAATAGGCGTCGTGATGAAGCCGCAAGGCGGGAACGAGGCCTGAGCGATTCTGAAAGACGCTGACGAAGCCATCCGCGCCGTCCC
>CAZLLM010000267.1:0-3027 GCA_964560405.1 uncultured Prevotella sp. | reverse complement strand
GGCGGCCTCCTGCCCGTTTTCGGAAATCGTGTATTCGCCGGCTTTGCCGGTCACCGCTTTTTGCAGCTCGCTGACATCGGGCCTTGCGGCCGCTTCTATGACGGCGGCGGGCGGGTCGAGTGTTACGGAGGCCTTTACGCCTTCAATGCTGTTGAGCGCGTCCTCCACGCGCGCCCGGCAGTGGCCGCATGTCATGCCTGTGATTTTGTATCTGTATTTCATGAGGCTGTTTTTTGACGCTGTTTCCGGAACGGGAGGCGCGGGCGCCTCGCCGCTGATTCTCTTCCGTTTGAGCCGCAGGCTGTTCGCCACCACGCTCACGCTGCTGAACGCCATCGCCGCGCCGCCTGCCATGGGGCTGAGCATGAAGCCGAAGAGCGGGTAGAGCGCGCCGGCCGCCACCGGCACCGCCAGAAGGTTGTATATGAACGCCCAGAAGAGGTTCTGGCGTATGGTGCGCATTGTCAGCTGGGACAGGCGTATGACATCGCACACCTTGTTGAGGTCGGAAGAGAGCACGGTAACCATCGCGGCGTCTCTGGCTATGTCGCTGCCTTTCCCCATCGCGATGCTCAGGTCGGCGCACGCAAGGGCCGCGCTGTCGTTGACGCCGTCGCCCGCCATGGCCACCCTGCGCCCTTTCGCCTGAAGGCTCTTCACGAACCCGGCCTTGCCGCCCGGCAGGACCCTCGCCCGGAAGCTGGCGATGCCCGCCGCTTCCGCCGTGGCGGCCGCCGCCGCCTCGTTGTCGCCCGTGAGCATGTGAACCTCCACGCCCATGGCGCGGAGGCGGGAGACGGCTTGCGCGGAAGAGGGCTTTATCCTGTCGGCTACGGCTATCGCGGCCAACGCCTCGGAAGAATCGGCGAACCATACGACTGTCCTGCCTTCTTTCATCCACGCCCCGGCTTTTTCGCGCATTGCGCTGGGGACGGCGGCCTGGCTGCCGCGCAGCAGGTCTGCGCTGCCGGCGAAATACTCCCTGCCCCCGACAACGCCTTTCACCCCCTGCCCCGGAATGTCGCGGAAGCTGCCGACCGGCAGGGCGCGCGCGCCCTCCAGTGAGGCGGCCACGGCTCCGGCCAGGGGATGCCCGGACAGTTTTTCGAGGCTGTACAGGATGTCGCGCGCGGTCTCGCCGCCGTTCCATACCTCATCGGTTACGGCGGGGCGGCCTTCGGTGAGGGTGCCTGTCTTGTCGAACACCACCGTGTCTATTCTCCTCGCCGCTTCAAGGCTCGCGGCATCCTTTACGAGGATGCCGTTTTCCGCCCCTTTCCCGATGCCTGCGATAAGCGCGGTGGGGGTGGCGAGGCCCAAGGCGCAGGGGCAGGCGATGATCAGAACGGTGACCATAGCCTGTACGCCGCGGACGAAGCCATCCTCCTCGGCGAATACGCACCACAAGGCGAGAGCCGCCGCCGACAGCGCGATGACTGCCGGCACGAAGACCGCCGACACCTTGTCAGCAAGCCGCTGCACGGGGGCTTTGCTGCCCTGCGCGTCCTGCACCATGCTTATTATCTGCGCCAGCATCGTGTCACGCCCCGTCTTCCCCGCCGCGAAGCGGAACGCGCCGCTGCGGTTTACCGAGCCGGCGAAAACGCTGTCGCCCTCTTTCTTGAAGACCGGCACGGGCTCGCCCGTAAGCGAGCTCTCGTCAACGTAAGACTCTCCTCCTGTAACAACGCCGTCGGCCGCGATGCGCTCGCCCGGCCTTGCCATTATGATGTCGCCCGGCCGCGCCTGTTCTACGGGGATGCTTTTCTCGCCTCCGTCTGTCACGATTGTGACTGTCTTGGGCTGCAGGCCTGCCAGCTTCCTGATTGCCGAGGCGGTCTTCTGTTTCGCCCTTGATTCGAGCAGGCGGCCCAGAAGGACGAAGGCGATTATCACGCTTGCCGACTCGAAATAGACGTGCGGCTCTATGCCTCTTGACCTCCAGAACTGGGGGAAGAGCAGATTCGACACGCTGAACAGGTAGGCTATTCCTGTGCTGACGGCGACCAGCGTGTCCATGCTGGCGGAGCGGCGCTTGAATTGCTTCCATGCGCTGATATAGAAACGCCGCCCGCACCAGAAGACGGAAACGGTTGAGAGCGCCCACACGGTGTACTTCGCGTGAGCGTTGTGCATGAGGAGCATGCTCAGTAGCATTACCGGCACGGCCAGCGCGATTGCGCCCGCGGTCTGCCGCGCGAGCTTGGCGTATTCCTTCTTGTGCAGGCTCTCGGCGGCATCACCGGGCGTGCCGCGTCCGCCGTCGGTTAAAAGGTCGTACCCGGCCGACTGGACGGCCTTTTTCAAGTCTGACGGAGAGCACACTTCGGGGTCGTAGACAACGCGCGCCGTCGCGGAAGCGTAGTTCACGGCGGCTTCAATTACGCCGCGCCTGCCGCGGAGAGCCTTGTCCACACGGGCGGCGCACGAGGCGCAGCTCATCCCTATGACGGGGAATGTTTCTTGATTCATATATTATGTTCCCTCATTCCGTGCCAGTCCGCCGCGGCTGGGCGGATGTGCCGCGGGCGCGCCGTGCCTTTTCGCCTTTTGCAGCCCTGAAGCGGCCGCTTTCAGGACGGCAGGAGTAGCAGGCAGACAGGCAAAAGTAATGATAAATCCTTACAATCAGGCCGCGAAGCCGCTTTTCCGCGCCCGGCTTGGCCGCCCGCGGCGTTCAGCGTTCAGTTTTCAGGGAACAAGCCGCGAATCACGCCCGTTGATGCCGCGGCAGGCTGGCGCGGTAAGGTCGGGAAGCCCCCGCACGGATTGCGCTGGCGGATTACGGCGGAGCAGGTGCAGGAAGCAGCGGGCTGCGGCACAAAAGCAAGGCTTTTTTTGCAGGATAGCGGGAGAAAGTTTACTTTTGCAGCTGACAGGCGCAAACGACGGTAAGGCCTGCGTTTTCAGCAGGGAAAGATGCTCGAGTGGCTTAAGAGGCACGCCTGGAAAGCGTGTAAACGGCGAAACCGTTTCGGGGGTTCGAATCCCCCTCTTTCCGCAGCACGGCCGCAGACAAAGGGCTTG
>CAZLLM010000266.1:0-3044 GCA_964560405.1 uncultured Prevotella sp. | reverse complement strand
TTCCGCTTCCAGCCCGGCCTACCACCAACCGAACAAGCTCCTGTTTTCGTCAAGGGCGGCGATGCTGTCCATTTCCTGCCCGGTCAAAGCGAAATCGAATATTCCGAGGTTCTCGGCCATTCTCTCGGGGCGGGTTGTCTTCGGGCACACGGGCACGCCTCTCTGCACAAGCCAGCGGAGAGCGACCTGGGCGGCCGACTTCCCGTGCGCGGCGGCGATTTCCACAAGCGCGTGGTTGCGGAAGATGTCGTTTCTTCCGCAGGCGAGGGGCGACCATGAGGCCAGCCGCGTGCCGTGCCTACTGAGGAGGCACTCCGTCTTGCGCTGCTGCCGGAACACGTGAGTCTCTATCTGGTCGACGGCAGGGACTGTCCGGCAGCCGGCGATGACGGCCAGGTAGTCGCCGCCGTAAAAGTTGGACAGACCTATCGAACGCGCTTTCCCCTCTTCCAGTGCGCGCTCCATGCCTCTGTATATTTCGGTTATGTTTCCGGAAGGCTCGTGTATCAGCAGCAAGTCGATGAAGCCTCCAAGTAGCTTTGCGGAACGGTCTGCCGACGCGAGGGTGTCTTCGTAGCCGCGGCAGCCCCAGAGTTTCGTGGTGACGAAAACGCTGTTCCTGCCTATGCCGCTGCTTCTGATCGCGTCGCCAGTTTCCTTCTCGTTGCCGTAGCACTGCGCCGTGTCAATGAGCCTGTAGCCAGCGGAAAGGGCTTCTTCCACGCAGCGGCCGGTCATCCGCGGCGGGATGCGGTATGTGCCGAACCCCGCCAGGGGCATTTCGACCCCGTTGTTGAGCCTGATGGAGTTTTCCATAGCTGTTTTGCTTGTGTTTTCGGAGCAAAAGTAACGAATCGCACGCAAAGCCGTCCCCGCCCTGCGGCTTGAAACGCGCGACGAGCCGCGGGCCTCGTCCCCGGCGGAACAATCCGCGTGCGCGGCCGGTTTCGCCGCCAAATGCGTAAATTTGCCGCGCAATGCCGGAAACACGCACATACGAGAGCCGCTTTACAGCATGGACGGCATGGGCGGCGCAACGCCGCGAGTCGCTCCGCCGCTTTGCGGCAAGAGTGGCGCGTTTCCGGCGGCGCAACGGCTACGGTGTGCAGTCGCCTTTCGCGTACAAATTCATCAGGGGCGTTATAAGCGAGAGCCTTGCATACTACGCATACGACGGTCTCGCGCTGATGCGGCGCAGACATGAGGGGCGGCTCTGCGTTTCCGAACGCATGGACAAGCTCATGTTCCGGCTCGCAAACTACGTGCAGCCCGAAAACGCCGCGATTGTAGGCCGCGACGCGGGACTGACACCAGAATACGTCGCCGCCGGCTGCCGGAAGGCCAAAGTGGAGCAGTTCGGGAAGCCGGACGGGATGCGCGGCATCCGCTACGGCCTGTGCTACGTCGCTCCGGGAGGCGACACGCTCGGCGCTTTCGCGCGCTTCGCCCCAGGCGCGACGGCAGGCAGCCTGTTCGTGGCGGCGGGCATACACGCCACACGCGGGAAACGGCGCGACTGGGAGAAGATACGCCAAGCCCCCTGCGCGGTGGTCACTTTCGACATCTACGAGGCGGGGCTCGTTTTCTTCGACACCCGGCTAAGCCGCCAGAACCACATAATCAGTTTCTGATCACCCTTATTCACAGCCTGTTCCGCGAAAGAACGTGGGGCATTGCGCGGGACGTAATGTTTTTTCAACAGAAATCGTCCAATTATGCGCGGCCTTTACGCTTTATGTAGAAATAAGGTATTATTTTCGCACACCTAAAGCAATTACGAAAGGGAAACATTATGTATTGGACATTGGAACTGGCCTCAAAGCTGGAAGACGCGCCTTGGCCTGCGACCAAGGACGAGCTGATTGACTACGCTTCGCGTTCGGGCGCGCCGCTCGAAGTGATTGAGAACCTGCAGGAACTTGAGGATGAGGACGAAGTCTACGAAACTATCGAAGACGTGTGGCCCGACTATCCTGCCAAAGAGGACTTCCTATTCAACGAGGACGAGTATTGACACCCCCTGTTGGATAGGTTGAACCGTCAGACCGGCGCGGCAGGCAAGCCTTTTTGTCTGCCGCGCTGGTGTTTTAAGGCCTTTCCATGTGCTGTTCGTCTGGTGGAAACACGTTTTTCTCCGCCATTTCACGCTTGCGCGGGCTTCGTGTTGTATGTGATGTCGCGGCAGAAACATATCGACTTTGCAAGGAAAAAGCTGCGGAAGATAACAATCAAGACAAACAAAACGCCAGGACTCCTCTATCACAAGGCTTCCTGCTTGGTTTCAAAGAAGCAAGATGCTCCCGGCACGGCGGTTTGATTCACGGGAAAGCCCGTAACTGGCCGGCGCCTTGAATGCAGAAGCAGCTCTTAGTCTTTGAGCAGGCCGTTAATGGTTTTGATGTGATGTCTCTTTCAGAGCATCGTTTGAATTCCGGCCGTCTGCATCAGTTCCTGTAAGGCAAAATGTTTAATTCCTCTATGTCATTACATGACAAGCGAAAAGTTCAAGGAAGGATGCCGGCCAGTTTGAAGAATGCGCGTTGTCCCTGTTCTGCATAATAACCGCACCCGGAAATCCCCGCTTCACGCGCCCGCATATGCAACGGATGCAATAAAGTTCGGCATTACGACTTGTTCCGAAACGGGGAGGGGAATGACTGACCTAACCCTGCCGTCTGACAAGAAATCTTCCGGCCGCGGCGTTTCTTCCCGTCTGCTGACGAAAAGAGGATTTTCCCCGTCCCGAATCCTTAACAGACAATCGATAATGCGAAAAACATCTGTAATGCCGTCTTCGGCAATCATTGGCGATTGTCTTGTATTTGCTCTGCTTGCCAGACGCAAAAACACAAAGCAATGCGATGATTAACCAGCTTTTAAAGGCTTTTTCTACCTTTAACCCACACGTAAACATTAAATTTGCAGAAAGGGATGCCCGCATTCGGCACAGGCTCTCCTGAAAACAAGAAGAATTTCATAAAACCACTATCCATGACACTCACGCGAAGATTAAGTATTCCAATGCTTCTCCTGCTGGCGGTCCT
>CAZLLM010000265.1:0-3046 GCA_964560405.1 uncultured Prevotella sp. | reverse complement strand
GGGCATATCGCCGCCTTATTTTTCCGGCTGCTTTTCCGCGGGCGCGCCGCTATGCGCATCCCCTGCGGCGGGCGCGCCGCCCTCGCCCGCGCCGCTCTGGGAGCTTCCGGCGGCGGGAAGCGCCGCGCCGTTTCCCAGACCTTTCTGCACGGGAAGCGCGGGCATGGCGTTGCTGTTGAGCACTACGGATTTCCGCGCCTCCGGCGAGGGGACGAAGTAGGCGGCAGCCACGCTGAACACCACGAGCGCTATCGCCAGCGTCCATGTGGCTTTTTCTATGAAGTCGGTGGTTTTCCTCACGCCCATTATCTGGTTTGACGAAGCGAAGCCCGAAGCCAGTCCGCCGCCCTTTGATTCCTGTATCAATACGATGAAGCACATCAGCACCGCCGCGATCACCATCAGGATTACTATTACTGTGTACATTCCTTGCTTTTGTTTTTATTGTTTATCACTGCTTTTTCAAGAAACCGGATTTGGTCTGCAAAATAACTGCTTTTTTTCGGGAAATCAGCCTCTAACCTGCGCATAATTTCGATGGCGTGTTCGTATTTCCCTTGTTTTATGTAGATTTTGGCCAATGTCCCGGTGAAGAAGCCCTCTTCGCCGCCGTTTTCCTGCGGCGCGGGCCGCCCGCCTTCCGGGGACTGCCTTCCGCCGCTAGCTCCGTGCGGCGGAGCCTGCTCCTGTCTGTCCTCTTTCGCCTTGAGCCGCGGGAGGCTTCCGTCGCCGGGGGGGGGCGAGCTGCGCCCGCTCCTGCTTTCCTGTTCCTCTTCCTCTTCCTGCTGTTCGAGGTAGGCGGTGTAATCCGTCGCGGCTTCGGCCAGGGTGATGCGCCTCCGCGGCTGGCTGTCAGGCACGGCCTCGAGGAAATCGTTTATAATGACGGAAGTCCTGTCTGCCCCGTTCCGCTTCGCCGTATCTTCCCCGGTCTTCTCCGGCGGAGGGCTTGCGGCATCGAGGCTGTACTTGCCGCCCTCTACCATGTAGAACAGCACGCTCCTGTCGGGCGCGAAAAGCGAAGCCCGCTGGAGTTCGCGCCGGAAGCTGGGATCTTTGTCGCGCCAGAGTCTTTCCAATAAGAGCAGGCGGGCCGTCTGGAAGTACGGGTAGCGCGCCAGCAAATCGCGCAGCTCGCCGGTTGTCATCTCCTCGCATGGCAGTACGCCGCTTCTTGCGTCTGAAAAAACATCAGGCTCCATTGTCTTCCGTTTGCATCCTCCTTAGGATTCCCGCCCGCCGCGTTCCGGCGCGTCCCTACCAGTTGGCTACTGTAGCGTTGAAAATCTGGTCTGTAAGGTTCTGTATCATCTCGTCCACGAGCTCTTCCTGCACGGAGTTAAGCGACTGCGACGATTCGTACTCGCTTGTCGCCGAGAACTGGCGCTCGAAATCCTGCGCGTGGTTCTTCGTGTTAACAAACCTCACATTCACCGTCATCCGCAGCTGCACCTGCGCCGAATGCCCCTCCGCGGTGACCGACTTGTTGAACTGCTCGTAGCCCACTATCTCTCCGGCGAGCTGCAGGTCGCCCCGCCTTTTCACGAGTTGCAGGCGCGTCTGGTTGGCGTAAGTGTCTTGCAGCTGATTGTTGAACATCGCCCGCATCGGCGCCCAGACGAAAGCTGAGCGCAGCGGGAAGTCGTCAATCTGTATCGTCTTCGTCTCGTCGTAGTTTATGGAAGCGGCGTTGAACTTGTACTGCACGCTGCAGGAAACGACCGAAACCGCGGCCGCGGCGGCCGCCGCCCGGAAAATCCTATTCCAGCCCATACTCCTTTATCTTGCGGTATAAGGTACGCTCCGATATGCCCAGCTCCTGCGCCGTCTCCTTGCGCCTGCCCGCGTTGCGTTCCAGCGTGCGTTTCACCATTCCGCGCTCGAAGTCGTCGAGCGTTACCGACTCTTCTATGTATTCCTCTGCGGGCGGCGCG
Source organism: uncultured Prevotella sp. (assembly GCA_964560405.1). GTDB lineage: Bacteria > Bacteroidota > Bacteroidia > Bacteroidales > Bacteroidaceae > UBA6398. The sequence goes on along the minus strand of CAZLLM010000265.1, from coordinate 1,112 downwards.
CTTTCCGCTTTCCCCCTCGCCTCTTCCGTTTTCGCGGGGCAGGGCGGCAGGATGTTCTCAGCCGTCGTCACATACCGGTATTCTTTCGCTGCGTCTTTGCCGCCTTGCGCCTGCTGCTCCCTCACGATGCGTTTCAGCTCGCTAACGTCCCGGCGCAGGTCGAACAGTATCTGGTAAAGTATCTCGCGCTCGTTTTCAAAGCTGTGCCCCGCGCCGCCGCCGCTCACCGCGACCAGCTGCCCGCGGCGCGGCTCTTCGGGGAGGTAACGCTCCAGGATGTCCGCGGTGATCTCCCTCTCCTCGGAAGTAACGGACATGTTTTCTGTGATGTTCTTCAGCTGCCGCACGTTCCCCGGCCAGGAATACGCGAGGAGCTTTTGCTTCGCCTCGTCGGTGAGGTATATCGCCGGCATCTTGTACTTCTCGCTCATTTCCAGCGCGAACTTGCGGAAAAGCAGCCAGATGTCGCCGCCGCGCTCCCGCAGGGCGGGTATTGAAATAGGTATCGTGTTCAGGCGGTAATAGAGGTCTTGCCTGAACTTCCCCTCGCTTATCGCCTTTGGCATGTCGATGTTCGTCGCGGCAACGATGCGCACGTCCGTCTTGCGCACCTCGCTCGACCCGACGCGGATGTACTCGCCCGTTTCCAGCACGCGCAGCAGGCGCGCCTGCGTGGAAAGAGGCAGCTCTCCCGCCTCGTCGAGGAAAAGCGTGCCGCCGCTGGCGATGCCGAAGTAACCCTCGCGCTCGCCTATGGCACCGGTGAAAGCCCCCTTCTCGTGGCCGAAAAGCTCGCTGTCTATGGTGCCTTCGGGTATGGAGCCGCAGTTCACGGCGAAGTACTTTTTCGACTTCCTCGCGCTGTTGTCGTGAATAAGCCGCGGGAAAACCTCCTTGCCCGCGCCGTTCTCGCCCGTGATAAGCACGGACAGGTCCGTCATCGCTACCTGCAAGGCCACGTCAAGAGCCCTGTTCAGGCCCTCGTAGTTGCCTGTTATGTCGTAACGCTGCTTTACGCGCTGAATCCTCGCCAAGTCCATGCCCCTGCCTTTGGAGGTTCAAAGATAGCAAAACCCGCCCTAATACGGATGGCCCGGAAAAGAATAACGCGC
>CAZLLM010000264.1:0-3060 GCA_964560405.1 uncultured Prevotella sp. | reverse complement strand
CAGGCAGGAAGCGCAAAGGGTGCGGACAGAAACGGGAGGCGCGTAAGCGGAAAGCGCATAAAGTGCGAGCAGAAGCGGGGAAGCCGCGGGCGGGAAACGGGCAGGAGAGGGGAATGCGCGGCGGGAAAACGCCGTCCCGCAACGCCCTTGAACCGCCGCCGGCCTCTCGGCTTGGCGGCGGCCCGCATTCGCGGCACGGGATTGCGCAAGCCTTAATGGTACAGTTCCGAAAAGACTTGTTCTATTCATGAACCTGAAATGCAATGCATCAGCGAGGGCGAAGAACATAAGGAATACGAATCCGGCGACAAGGCGTTCGTTATCCGTTCCGCCGCAGGTGTCATTCCCGGAACCATGTCTTTCCGCAATGAATATGACCATTGGATCTTCATCGTAACAGGCGGGACAGTTAACCGGAAGAAAGACTGAAGTACCGGCGGGCGACAGAGGATACAAGGGGCAGGAAGGGAATCAGCTGGCCGTTTGAAGCCGGATTGCCGCCTGACCCGCGACTTTTATGAAAATGTGGCGGGGATGCCGTGAGTGCGCTTTTGGCGGCAGCGGCTTGCAGCTTCAAAAGGGTCATGAAGGCTCTTTGGCGCACGCTTCAAAAAACCTGCGGGATACTGTTGAGGGACAGTATCCCACAGGAGCAGACTTTTTAAGAGACGACTACGTAATTCTTTATACCCTCTCCCTGTTAAAAAAGCAGGAATTAGAGGGCGGGAGAAAGAGAAGCAGGAAAAGCAGTCTGGACATACCACTGAATACTTCTGACATATTTCCGATTATGTCAGAAGTATTTCCATGTTGTGTCTGACGCGGCTTGATTTGCGCATCCATCTGCTGGCGTACAAACGGGGGACGGATACAGCGGAAACACGCCGCTCTCTTCGCGCAGATAGGGGCGCGGCGCGGCAGCCGCCTGTCCCGGGGGCAGGGCTTCCGTCATTCCTCCCGCACAGACGGGATGAGTTCAAAAATGGCTTTTATGCGCTTCATGTCGAGCTTGGGGCGGCGGTCGTAGTAATATACGCCATTCTTCTCCTGCTCCACGTCAGTGAGCTGCGTGTAGCAAAAACCCGCGACATGTCCAGACTCTTTAAGCGCCTTTACCTGCCCCTCGAGACGGGAGTAGTATTCCTCTTCTGTCTGCGGAAGGCCGCCGTACCCCCAGGAGTTCTTGCGGTCTTCAAGCGCCATCCATCCAATGCCGCCGAACTCATCGACCATGTAAGGCTGCCCTTCGTAAACCGCGAGGAAGCTCTTGTTTCGCGTGTTTCTGTACGGCTCTTCGCCTTCGGCGAACTTAAGCTGTTCTTGCAGCTTGCGACCGTCCTGCTCGTAGTTGTGCACTGTCCAGATGTCGGTAACCACATGGTCGTCGCCGCTTGCGTCGTTCACGGGGCGTGTAGGGTCGATGGCTTTTGTCAGGTTGTAGATGTCTCTTACGAAGCGAGTGTACACTCCGTCACGGCTCGCCCACGTTTCATTGAGCGGGGTCCTTGTGACAAGAGAGGGGTGGTTGCGGTCGCGCGACACCACTTCGCCCCATTCCGAGAGGAAGTTGCGCACGGCCAGTTCGCTGTTCACGTCCATCACCCAGCTTGCGCTTTCTCCCCATGTAAGGTAGCCCAGTTTGTCCGCCCAATAGTAATACCTCTCTTCAAAAACCTTCTGGTGCAGGCGCGCGCCATTGAACCCCGCCTCTTTCCCGAGCCTGATATCGTTGCGGAGCGCCTCGTCTGTGGGAGCGGTCCAAACACCGTCGGGGTAGTAACCTTGGTCTAAGACCAGCCGCTGGAAGTACGGCTTGTTGTTCAGGTAGAATTTGCCTCCGGCTATGTGCACCTTGCGCATGCCGACGTATGATTTCACTTCGTCGACCGCGTTTCCGGCATCGTCCTTCACAGTATAGGAAAGGTCGTAGAGGAACGGCGATTCGGGCGACCATAGTTTCATGTCTTTTACGGGGAGAACCACCGCCACTTGGTTGGAGCATGGCGCGATTTTCTTCGCCACTGTCCTGCCTCCGTCTTTCAGCTCCACTTCGAGCGTGCATCCGGACTCCTGCAAAAATTCTGGCATTATCACTATCTGCCTCTGGTCAATGTCTGTGCGTGTAACGGCGGCTTTCAGCCCGCGCGGGTCTACGGCCTCCATCCACACAGTCTGCCAGATGCCCGTAACGCGCGTATAGGAGCACCCCGACGAGTTGTAGCCGACACATTGCTTGCCGCCTGTCTGCAGGTTGGAGCGAAGGTCATCGGTGACCCTCACTACAAGGTTGTTCGTCCGACCCGCCTTGACGTGGCGCGTGATGTCGGCGGAGAAAGACGAAGAGCCGCCAGTGTGCCGCTGCACCATCTTCCCGTCAATGAATATCTCGGCGGAATAATCCACCGCGCCGAAGTTCAGGAACACTTTTTTTCCGTCCCAGTCCGCAGGTACGGAAATCTTGCGCTGATACCATTCGCAGTTGATGAAGTCAAGATGCTGAATGCCCGAAAGCTTGCTTTCTGGGCAGAAAGGCACGGTGATTTGCATGGATAGTTTTTCGGAATTTGCGAAGCCTCGCTCCAGTCCCGATTCGCCGAAATCGAAATCGAAGTTCCATGCGCCGTTCAAATTCACCCATGCCGCCCGCTCAAACTGCGGGCGCGGATATTCCGGGCGCGGAATCCCGTCCGCCCACAAGGACAGGCCGCCGGCCGTCAATACCGCTGTTGCCAATAGCCGTTTCATCATGCTCTTGTTTTTGAATGTTGTCTGAAACTAATAAAGGTCTTTGGAATATATGTGCCCAGCCTGTCGCGCCGGACGCATCCTCCGCCGCACGCTATGCAAAGATATGAAAATTGATATATCTGTCAAAAAAGAAAATTCTTTGCAATAGTGTTGAGTTTTATTATGTAATTTCACGTGAGTTCGATATAAGGTTCAAAATAATCTGCTGAATATTATTGACATAGCGATAAAAGCATTAAATTTAACGTGAGTTCGATGAATTTAAAAGAGTGCCAGTTGCGTGTCAAAAGTCCTATGCACCCTGATGCAAGG
>CAZLLM010000263.1:0-3064 GCA_964560405.1 uncultured Prevotella sp. | reverse complement strand
ATAAGAGAGTTGGACAAGCCCCCGCAGTGCCATTCCGCTAGCCGCGCAAACGCCTCCCGCCGCTCCCGAAAACGCAGGAAAACACGCCCTGAACCACCGCGAAAACAGGCAGGAGACGCGGGAAAAACGGCACAAGCACAGCTGGGAAAACAGAAAGGAACGAAAGGAAAACGCAGAGGACGCGGGCGGGAACGCAAAGGACGCAGGCGGGAAGCGGAAAAGCCGCAAACGGGAACGCGGGGACGCGGGCGCGCAGCCCCAGAACGCCGCGCCGGACCTTATTGCAGCGAGGCCTCTATGTTTTCCATCTCGCGGCGGAACTCCTTGTCGGAGCTGATGCGGCGCTCGATTACATTGCAGGAGTGGAGCACTGTGGAATGGTCGCGCTTGCCTATCTCCGCGCCTACCTTGGAATACGACAGCCCGGTGTGCTTCTGCGCGAGGTACATGGAGACCTGCCTCGCCTGCGCCACCGGCTGCCTGCGGCTCTTGGAGCAGATGTCTTTAATAGGTATGCCGTAATATTCGCTTACGAGCCCCACTATCTCGTTTATGCTCACCGGCCCGCGCTCCGGCTTCACGGCGCGGGCTACGACGCGCTTCGCCAGCTCCATGTCCACGTTGCGGTCGTACACGATTGAGTAGGCCAGCATCGCGTTTATTACGCCCTCGATGTCGCGGATGTTCTCCGTGACGTTCTCGGCTATGTAGTCCACCACCTCCCGCGGGAACTTCAGCCCGTTGCGGCGTATCCTGTCGCAGAGTATCCTCTTCGCCAGCTTGGCGTCCGGCTTTTCCAGCTCCGCCACAAGCCCCCATTTGAAGCGCGTAAGCAGCCTTTCCTCCACGCCTTCCAGCTGCATCGGGGGGCGGTCGCTCGTCATCACGAGCTGGTGGCGCGTCTGCTGCAGATGGTTGAATATATGGAAAAACGCCTGCTGCGTCTTCTGTTTCGAGTCGCCCGATATCTCCTGTATGTCATCGATGATGAGCACCTCGACGCTCTGGTAGAAGTTTATGAAGTCGTTGAAACGGTTCTTGCGCACGGAGTCGGTGTACTGCACGAGGAAGAGGTGTGCCGAAGTGTACAGCACGCGCTTGGCGGGGTATTTCTCCTTTATCCTTATGCCGACGGCGTTCACGAGGTGCGTTTTCCCGACGCCCGACGGCCCGAAGATGAAGAGCGGGTTGAAAGTCATCTGGTCGGGGGAGTCGGCGATTGACATCCCGACGCTGCGCGGCAGCTTGTTCGACTCGCCCTCGATGAAGTTCTCGAAAGTGTAGTCGGGGTTCAGCTGCGGGTCAAGCTCCTGCGGCGCCGCCCCCGCCAGCCCTGACAAGAACGGCGGCGCCTCGTTCGCGCCGGCCCTGCTCCGCGGCTGCACGGCTCCTGCGGGCGCCTTGTCCTTCTCGACCTGCGTGATGTTGTGAGTCGAATCGGTCTCAATGCGGTATCCTATCGTCATCCCCTCGCCGAACTCGCGCGCCACTGCAGCGCGGAGAACCGTGATGAAATGCTCCTCAATGTATTCGTAGAAGAAATGCGACGGCACCTTGAGCACGAGCTGCCTCCCCCGTATCCCGCCGAAGCGTATGGGGCTGAACCATGTCGAAAAAGGTTTTTCGTCAAGGTTGTTTCTGATGAAGCCAAGGCAGCGCCTCCAGCTTTGTTCCGTAATGTCCTGCATTTCCCTGTCGTTTGCCTTCCGCTCCTCGCGAGCCCCGCCCGTGCGCCGGCGCGTCCGCCCCGTGAGGATGTCAGAATCGTTCCGCAAATTTCGGCAAAATTCTCATGCCGTACAAGGCTGTTCCCGCGCCCGCCCTTGCTTGAAATCTGTAAGACGTTGGTATCTTACCATTTAGAAACCGCATAAAAACCGGGCTCTTTTTCCGTCCTCTGTTCCCCGCGCAAGCGGAATAACAGCCGGATTCAACGCCCGTTCATACAGCGCATGCCGTCATCGCTGCGGCGTCCCATTGCCGCAGGTTTCAGCGGATTAGTCCGCATTCCCCGCTTCCGCGCCGCTGAAAGCGCTGAATCCTGTTTTTTATAATCGTTCCAAATAGGGTGCGGTCACGCGCCCTCAGGCCGCCGCAGGCATGCGTTTCACATTCCTGTCGCCTTACGCGCAACGCCGCCGCTTGCGCCGGAATCACCCCGCGCCCTCCCCTGCCCCGCGTTTCCGTTCTCCGCCGCGTCCATTCCGTTTTCCTCGCGATGCTGTTCCGCTTCCCTACCCTGCCCTTTCCGCTTGCGGCCGAGCCCTTTCTTTCGGCGCGTCCGCGGCGCACGGCTGCTTCCCCATCGCAGTTCCCCCTCTTCCGTCCGCTTCCGTTCTCCGACTTCGCCAGTTCTGCATCCCGCTCGCCATTTTCCGCTCGCCACTGCGTCCTTTCTTTCGGCGCGTCCGCGGCATGCGGCGGCTTCCCCGCCGCAGTTTCCCCTCTTCCGTCCACTTCCGTTCTCCGACTTCGCCAGTTCTGCATCCCGCTCGCCATTTCCCGCTCGCCCCTGCGTCCTTTCTTCCGGCGCGTCCGCCGCCGCTTCCCGCCCCGCGCCGTGCGCCTTTTCCGCGGGGTCTGCGGACGGCATCCCAACTCTCTTATAATCTCCTTCCAACTCTCATATAAGACAATTTTGAGACTCTTATAAGACAATTTTAAGAGTCTTATAAGACAATTTTCACGCTCTTATAAGAGAATCAAAACACTCTTATATGAGAGTTGACATGAGATTATAAGACAATTGGCACTTTATTATAACTATTGATTATCAACAAGTTGCAAAAACCGTTTCCCGCTAGCTCTCAGAGGCGGTTTTCAGCGTTTCCCGGCGGCTTTCCAGCGGATGTTGGTGGCGGGATGAGGATGCGAGAACGGCTTGCGGGGCGGGGGCGGCGTTTTCCCGCAGGCGCACATTAATAATAATATGACGGCATGTGCCATTTCAGCAAGGCAAACCGGAAAGGGAAAGCACTGCGGGGCGCGGCAGCCGCCTTGTGCGGGGACGGGGCTTTTAGATGCCGGCGGCTTTGAGGCGGTGAGGCGGCGGATTTACCGCGGG
>CAZLLM010000262.1:0-3092 GCA_964560405.1 uncultured Prevotella sp. | reverse complement strand
ACTCTTATATGAGAGTTTACATGAGATTATAAGAGAGTTGGACAAGCCCCCGCAGTGCCTTCCCGCCGCCCCGCGAGCCGCCCTCAAAACACGCCTTGAACCGCTTCGAAAAAAGGAAAGCGCGTGCGAGAAAAGCAGAAGGATGCGGATAAGAAGTGGGGCGGGCAACAAGATTGTGGGCAGAGCTGGGTTCTCCTGCGCTGCCGACTTCCGCCGACGACGCAGGAAGCACACGGAACACGGCGACACGTAGAAAACAGTTCTCAAGCCGCCCGAAAACGTGGCGGGCGTGGTGAGAAAATTGGGCGGCGCGAGTGGTTTGTGAGGGTGTCTGTTGTTTCGTGGGTGCGAAAGAATGAAATGTTTTTGCGAGGAGAGTGGGGAGTTGAGCGGGTATGGGCGGGAAATTGAGCGAGGGCGGGCGATGAGATTGCGGACGGCGCAGGACTTCCTCTCTTTGCCGACTTTCGTCGGCGGCGCAGGGCCCTCTGCCGATGCGCCTCTGAATCCGCAAAACGTCGGCGCGCCCGCCCGCACAACACGGCGGCGGTGCGGGGGAAACAGCCCTCAAGCCGCCGCGGGAAACGGGAAGGACGTGCGAAAAAAATGGGATGGAACGGACGGAAACAGAAAGCACACGGGCGGAAAACGCATAAGGACGCAGGCGGGGACGGAACAGATGTTAACGGGAAACGGGTGCGGGGCGCGCTTCGGCTTGCGGGGCAGTGCGGGTGACCTGCAAAGGCGGTGCAACCCGGTATACGAGGGCGCACTTTGCTTCGCGGGCGCGAGGAGACGGGGGAGGGAGGCGGTTCGGAACACGGCGGAGGTACGGGGAAATCCGTCCTCAAGCTGTCGCGAAAAACGGCAGGCACGTGCGAAAAAACGGGATGGGACGTGCGGGAAAATGGAAAGGGGCAAGCGGGGAGCGGGGGACGCGCAGGAAAAAACGGAAAGGAACGAAAGGAAAACGCGGAGGGTGCGGACGGAAAAGCGGCGAGCGAGGGGGACGGATTGGTTTCGCGGAGCGCGGCGGGCGGGGGTCATCCTTCCGGCGCGTCTTTTTCCAGCAGGCTCGCGTACAGTTTGACGTATTCATCGGCTATCGCATTGCCTGCATATTTAGTAATTACTTCTTTTCTCATATTCTCCGGCAAGATTGTCCGCTTCCCCTCGGTAAGACACCACTCGATGCCGTCCGCCAGACTTTCCACCGATCCGTAGTCAGCCACATAGCCGTTCTCCTTGTGCCGGACGATGTCCGCTTGTCCGCTGTTGCCGAAAGTGACGGGCGGACATCCACAGGCCTGCGCCTCGACCAGCGTCTGTCCGAACGTCTCGTAGAGAGAGGCTGACACCAGCACGTCGGAGGCCGAATAGATTTGCGACAATGCCTCCGCTTGCCCCACCCATCCCATGTCCGTGTATCCAACGGGGATAAGCGGCAGGGTCTGCTTCGGATTCTTGACTTTCCCGAATAACACGAGATGCAGTTCTTCGCGCCGAAAGTCTTTCTTCCCGATTAAAAGGCGAATGGCATCCAGTAAGGTCGGGAAGCCTTTTATCGGGTCATCGATGCGTGCCGCGCCGAACGCTATGATTTTCTTGTCCGGGAGCGACAGCGTCCTGCGGCATTCCGTCCTGTCGAGCATTCGGAACCGACCCAACGGGAGCGTGTTAGGGATTACCGTAATCGGTTTCCCTTTGAGCAACGCGCTTTGCCCCGCTTGGGAGGCGAGCCAGCGGCTGACAGCGACGACGTGCAGACGAGCCGGGAAGAGCATCTCCCGTTTCTTTCCGAACACGCGGCGCGACAGGTCGTTTTTCCCGGGAAAGCGGAGGAACTTGCAGTTCCCGCATTCGTCCTTGAACGACTCACAACCGTAGGCTTGGTGGCAGATGGAGGTACAAGCCCACATGTCGTGCATCGTCCAGACTACTGGTTTTCCTGAATTCAGGATTTTACGGATGCCGCCGAGCGAAAGCATTCCTTGATTTGTCCAATGCAGATGTACGACATCAGCTTCTTTGAAAACATTGAGACAGGTGATGTCAAACCCCGTGTTGGCAATGGACACGGTGAAAAGATTTCTCCTGCTGAACAAGTTGGCAGTCCAAATGACGACACGCTCCCACACGAACGCCAGCTTCCTTTGCCATGGCTTGCCCACGGCATGCACATTGTCGGAAAGGCTTGCCTTATGCAACACGAGCTTTTCCGCCTTTATCCCGACACCGACAAGGGCTTCCATGAGGCGGCTTGCCGCGATTGCCGCGCCGCCCGTGTTTTCGGATGTGCTGACAATGAGTACCCGCATGAGTTTTCTATCGTTTAAGAAAGTCCGGCGGCTGTGTGCGGTACATTTCAGGCCACTCCCTCCCGCTCTTTGTCGAGGAACGCCTTCATGCGCCGAAGTCTCCCCTCAACGTCCGCTTCAGCCGCTTCACAGCCTTGACCATGAACGAGTTCGTCCAAGTGTAATAGCGCGAGAAGACCGCCCGCGCCGGTATGTTTTCCTGTATGGCGATGCTTTTGTCCGCGAGGATTCTCTCTTGCCAAAGTTCCGCGGCGTACAAGCCGCTCTCTTCTCCGCAGTTCGTGCCGCCGCCGTCAAAGCCGCCGTTGCAGACGAGCGGTTTCTTCACTGCAAAAGTAGGGAAAATCCCTTAGCGCACTTGCCCGCCGGGACGTTATGTTTGCCGCAGTTTGATATTAATTACGCGAGTTGGGATAATTTTTCGCTCCAATCAGGACAAGCTAAGTCGCCCTGTCCTTTCGGGATGCAGAGGCAGCACCTCCGGTTTGTTGTCGAAGAAGCAGCAAGCGGTGAGGGTCGGACAAATGTTCACCATGAAGTCGTGTACCAATCGGCGGCGCGGGTGTATGAGGCCGCCTTGTCCTTAGGGGGTTCGTTGACGCATTCGATGACGTACTTCTTACGTAGCATTATCTTGTCCCACACGGGCATGAGCCTGTTCCTCATGTCCGCTTTCAGCCCGTGCGCGAGGTGTATGCCCCGGTCGGAGAGTCCCTCGAAGAGCGCCCGCCTGATGTGCCCCCTGCCGGCGAAGACATTGCCGTAAAGTCCCCC
>CAZLLM010000261.1:0-3093 GCA_964560405.1 uncultured Prevotella sp. | reverse complement strand
GTTCCTCAATTGTGCAAGCCTTAAAGGTATAGTTCCGATTCGAAACAAGTCAGACATGTTTTGCAGAATGCAGGACATGATGAAACGCAGGCCGGACGCAGGCGTCACGAAAGCGCGGGAACGGAGGCGCGCAAACGGGCGTAATCACACGCCGGAGTACGTTCCGCAGGTCGCGTAACAGGGCTTTGGGCATTTTTAACGATTTTTATGCGGGCGGCAACATCTGCGGCGGCGCGGTTTTGCAAATAATGAGTACATTTGTAGCAAAAGAAACGTGCAATCATCAAAACCGGTCAATCATGAAAAGGAATGTTATGTTGTCGGCCGCGCTGCTTTCCGCTTTCGCGGGATCTTACGCGCAAAGAAATGATATGTACTACCGTCCTTCAAAGGACGCGAAGACGGAGAAAACCGAAGCGAATGCCGTCAGGCCAGAAGTGAAAACGGCGGCAGGCGCGGAAAGCGCCCCGGCGCTGAGGCAGGGCGCTTACGAAAGCTATACAGATGACGAGATAGACGCATACAACCGCCGTTACGACACTTATGGCGACGACACGCTTTACCTCGGCGACGGCGAAGAGGAAGCGGCGCAGGCCGAAGAAGGCGTGGAGGATTCCAACGGAGACGACTACGAGTGCACCGTGCGCCTTGTGCGTTTCCACTCTCCCCTGATAGGCGTCTACTGCGGGTTCGGCGACCCGTTCTACTGGGACTATTACTATACGTGGAACTGGGGCGGCTTCTATACGCCGTGGGTGTACGACGCTTACTGGGGATGGAGCTGGAGCTGGTGGCATCCGTATTATCACGGGTGGAACTGGTATTATCGTCCGTGGAACCATTGGGCGTGGAATCATCCTTGGCATTATCCGCACGGATACCATTACGGCTGGCACGTAACGGGTCGCAGGCACTTCGCAGACGGCTACCGCAACGTCCGTCCCGGCTCCGCTGGCGGGCGGATTTGGTCGGGCGGCAGGCATAACCGCAGTTCCATCGCCGCAAGCAGACCTTCCAGCGGACGCAGCGGCTACAACTACCGCAGCTCCCGCTCAGGCGGCAGCGTGTCCTCGCGCGGCGGTTCGGTGTCCGGCAGCCGTTCCGGCACATCAACGCGTTCTTTCAGCGGCGGCACGTCGGCGCGGCCGGCAGGCGGCAGCGCAAAGTCAAAGAGTTCCGTTTCGCAAAGCACCCGAAGTTCGGGCGGAGGCTCGTCAGCGGGCAGCAGTCCCGGCACGTCAACGCGCTCTTTTGGCGGCGGCGCGTCGACGCGCTCGTTCAGCGGCGGGGGAGGCGGCATAAGCACCCGTTCTTCGGGCGGAGGTTCGGTAAGGAGCGGCGGCGGCACGCGCTCATTCGGCGGCGGAGGAGGCGGAGGGCGCAGGCGCTGACCGAAGCCTGCGGCGCGCGTCCCGGCGCGTGGCGGACAGCTGATGCCGCATCAGGCGGGCGCGCCGGAACGGGCATTGTGAATATCGCATCAAGCAAAGAAAAACAAAAAAACATGATAATGAAACCCGGATTATTGACGATGGCCATGCTCCTTTGCGCCGCAAGCGCGCGGGCGCAGGACATATACCAGATGGAACGCATGTCGAGCGAAGACCTGAGCGGAACGGCGCGGTTCGTAGGCATGGGCGGTGCAATGGGCGCGCTAGGGGCCGACATATCCGCTATGCGGACGAACCCGGCGGCCGGGGGGCTGTTCCGCCATGCCGACGCGGCGGTCACAATAGGCGTTTCAAGCCTCTCCGAGGGGGAGTCTTTTGACGATGTAGACAAGGGGCGGCTCTCATTCGACCAGATAGGCTTCGTGTACCCGTTCAAGATGGGCAAGCACTCCTCGCTCCGCTCCGTGAACTTCGGGTTCAACTATCAGAAGCGGAACAACCTGCACTCGCTGGTGAACGCCGACCAGGCGCTGGGCGGCGAGTCGCAGACGTGGCAGATGGCCGACCTGGCCTCCTTCTGGGGAGGGCCGGAAAAGGGCTCGCCGCTGACGGACGCCGGGTACGAGACTTTCCTGTACAACCAGACCGGGACGCAGGACGGCGAAGGGTATGACGAATACGAGGTGTACGATGCCACGCGGGGCGCGTACGACAAAGCGATGACGGGAGGCATGCAGGCTTACGACTTCAACTTGAGCATGAACTTCGCGGACAGATTCTTCTTCGGGATTGGCGCGGGCGTGTACAACGTAGACATAAGCAGCTACAGCGAGTACCGCGAAACGCTCACGGCGGGCGAATACACTCTCGTGAACGACAGGGAGATTACGGGCACGGGCGTTGACTTCAAGTTCGGGACGGTCATCTACCCGTTCGATGGATATACGTTCCGCTTCGGGCTGTCGGCTTCAACGCCGGTGTTTTACTCCCTGACGGAGAAGACCGGCTCGGCCGTATTCTCGCAAATAGCGGACGAAAGATACGATGACAGGTACGACATCGTCCACGACTACAACATCCGCACCCCGTGGAAGTTCAACGTTTCCGCCGGAGGGACGGTGGGCGGCATCCTCGCGCTCGGCGCGGAATACGAGTACGCCGACTGTTCGGCGGCGAAAGTGTCCTACGATGACGACTACTACGACGACTGGTATGACTGGGGCCGCAGCACCACGAAAGACAAGGAGCTCAACCGGCAGGCGGGCAGGCATCTGAAAGGCGTGCACACGGTGAGGCTGGGCGCGGAAGCGAGCGTCGAGGCGTTCAGCGTCCGCGTGGGCTACAATTACATAACGTCGCCCATGAAAGACAAGGCATTCCTGAACCAGTTCATAAACAGCGCGTCGTTAGACTATTCCACGTCCACGGATTACATGAACCTCAGCGACATCAACCGCCTGACCTGCGGCTTCGGATATTCCGGCAAGCATTTCTACGCGGACTTCGCCTATATGTTCCAGAAGCAGGACGGCGACTTCTACGCCTTTTCCACGCAGCGGGGCGACGAGAGTGCCGTGAACGACGCGAAGCCGTCGAAAATCAAGCTGGACAAGAGCAAATTCCTGCTTACCGTCGGATACTCGTTCTGAGCGGAAGCGGGGCGCAAGAAGCGGAACGGGGCGGCGGGGCTATCCTGCCGCCC
>CAZLLM010000260.1:0-3101 GCA_964560405.1 uncultured Prevotella sp. | reverse complement strand
GCCCATAACGGCAAATTGCATAGAGAGTTCATGAAGCCTGTTTTAATCGCCGGGCCGTGCGTCATAGAGTCGGCCGAGGTCATGGAGGCCGCGGCCGCGGAGATAGCGCGCCTCAACCGGGAGTTAGGGGCGGGCATCATATTCAAGTCGTCTTTCGACAAGGCTAACAGGACGTCTGCCCGCTCTTACCGGGGGCCGGGCTTGGAGAAGGGGCTGCAGACGCTCGCCGACGTGAAGAGCAGGCACGGGCTGCGGGTGCTCACCGACATCCACGAGGCGTGGCAGGCCGCCCCCGCGGCGGAAGTGGCTGACGTGATCCAGATACCGGCGTTCCTGTGCCGCCAGACCGACCTGATAGCCGCCGCCGCCCGGACGGGGAAGACGGTGAACATAAAAAAGGCGCAGTTCCTTTCGGGCGAGGACATGAGATACCCGTGCGAAAAGGCGCGCGAGGCGGGAGCCTCCGAAGTATGGCTCACGGAACGGGGGAACGCTTTCGGGTACAACAATCTGGTGATAGACTTCCGCAACATCCCCGTGATGAAACAGTTCACGGAAACGGTGATAATGGACTGCACGCATTCCGTGCAGCGCCCCGGCGGCGCGGGAGGGAAGACGGGCGGCGACAGGAAGTACGCGCCCGCCGTGGCGTCGGCCGCGAAAGCTTTCGGCGCCACAGGGTATTTCTTCGAAGTGCATCCCGATCCCGACAACGCGCTTAGCGACGGCTCCAACACGCTCGCCCTCCGCGATTTGGAAAAAGTAATCAGGTCGATACTATGAGCGACATCATCAGAACAGCCGCGCAATGCCTGCGCGACGAGGCGCAGGCGGTGCTTGACCAGATACCGCTGCTCGACGGGCGGTTCGAACGCGCCGTGCGGATAATATTGGGCTGCAAGGGGAAGGTGGCGATAACCGGCGTGGGCAAGAGCGGGCACATCGGAGCGAAGATAGCCGCCACGCTGTCAAGCACGGGGACGCCGAGCTTCTACCTCAACCCGCTCGACGCCTACCACGGCGACTTGGGGGCGGTCGGCGGCGGTGACGTGGCGCTCGCGCTCTCGAACAGCGGCCAGACGGACGAGCTGCTGCGCCTCCTGCCCTATTTCCAGAAGAACAGGATACCCGTAATCGGCATGAGCGGCAACCCCGAATCGCTGCTGGCTAAAAACACGGACGTGCACATCACCGTGGCCGTGCGCTCCGAGGCCTCGCCGCTCGGGCTCGCCCCCACCGCCTCCACCGCCGCCGCCCTCGCGATGGGCGACGCGCTCGCCTGCGCCCTTATGCAGGCGCGCGACTTCAAGGCGCGCGACTTCGCGCGCTTCCACCCCGGCGGCGCGCTGGGAAGGAGGCTGCTGACAACCGCCCGCGACGTGATGCGCAAGGACGACCTGCCCGCAGTGCCGCCCGGAATGACGCTGGGCAAGGCCGTCATAAAGATGAGCCAGGGGCGGCTGGGGCTGTGCGTGGTGGAAGAGGGAGGTGCCGTGGCGGGCATAATCACCGACGGCGACGTGCGCCGCGCCATGGAAAGCTCGCAAAGCAAGTTCTTCTCGCTCACGGCGGCCGACATAATGACGAGGAACCCGAAGACGGTGCCGCCCGAAACGAGGATAAGCGCGATAGACTGCATAATGAAGGAGAACAAGATCCACGCCGTCCTCGTCGTAGACGCGGGCAACCGCCTGATAGGGGTCGTCGACTCTTTCAGCACAATGCTGCAAGGACTGCAATGAGACCCATGCGCGGCGGCTTCGGGACGCTCCCCGGCGGAAAAGGCGCGGCGGCCGGGCGCAAAGGCAGGCGCACGGCGCGGATTGCGGCGACTCTGCCGCTCATGGCGGCGGTTTTCTTTTGCGAGGCGAGGGCGGGCGGCGCGGATTCCGTCTTCACGAGATACCTGCAGGCCTCCTCCATACCCCTGACGGAAAACAACAGCGTCGTCCTCCTCCCCAGCGGCAGGGAGAAGTTCGACGACATGTTCGCCGCGATAAGGCAGGCCAAAAGCTCCGTCCACCTTGAATATTTCAACTTCCGCAACGATTCCATAGCGGCCGCCCTATTCGACATACTGGCGGAGAAGGCGGCGCAGGGCGTGGAGGTGCGCGCCCTGTTCGACGCCTTCGGCAACGCCTCGAACAACCGCCCCATCTCCAACGGATACGTGAAGAGGCTGCGGGAGCGCGGCATAGAGATATGCAAGTACGACCCGATGCGCTTCCCGTGGATAGACTACGCGCTGCACCGCGACCACCGCAAGATCGTGGTGATCGACGGCAGGATAGCCTACACGGGAGGGATGAACGTGGCCGACTACTACATCAGCGGCACGGAGGCCGTGGGCGACTGGCGCGACATGCACCTGCGGATAGAGGGGGAGGCAGTGGCGGTGTTCCAGGACATATTCCTGAAAATATGGAACAGGGCGGCGAAGCAGAGCGTCGGCGGCGAGAAGTACTTCCCCCGCGACTTCGCCGACCTCTCAGGCTTCACGGGGCTGAAGCCCGACGCATGCCGCGCCGCCGGCGGGAAAGCGGTGGCGGTGGTCAACCGAGAGCCGCGTAAGACGCCCGCAGCGATACGCAACACGTTCCTCTGCGCGATAAACAGCGCGGAAAGGAGCATACAGATAGTGAACCCCTACTTCACCCTGAACAGGAAGATACGCAAGGCCCTGGAAAGAGCCGTGAGGCGCGGCGTGGAAGTGGAGATAATGGTCTCCGAGAACAGCGACATACCCATAACGCCCCGTGTGGTGGAATACACGGTGAGGAAGCTCCAGAAGCGCGGGGCGGAGGTGTACTTCTACCGCGGCGGCTTCCACCACTCCAAGATAATGACCGTCGACGGGGAGTACAGCTTCCTCGGCTCGGCCAACCTCAACGCACGCAGCCTCGCGTGGGACTACGAGTGCAACGTGGCTGTAATCGACCGCTGCACCGCCGCCGAGTTCCGCGCCATCTACGAGGACGACAAGAGGGAGTCGTGCCTCAAGCTCACGGACGAGTACTGGCGCACGCGCCCCCGCTGGAAGAAGTTCCAGGGGTGGCTGTTCCATTTCCTGCGCCCGTTCCTGTGAGACGCCGCGCGGCGGG
>CAZLLM010000259.1:0-3124 GCA_964560405.1 uncultured Prevotella sp. | reverse complement strand
CGCACGGAATACCAGGCGGCGATGCTGCCGGCAGCCATAACCGTAACCGCTACAAGCGCGATGTCTGACGCCTGCACCCTTACAGGATAAGTGTCCACTATGAAGCTTCCGGCATCATCGCCCATCTTGAGCATTCCGTAGCGTTGCTGCGCCATGCAGAGCAACAGCCCCGCGACGATGCCCGCTACTGCGCCCAAAAAGGAAACGAGCTGTCCTACATAAAGGAAGATGCGTCTTATCATGATGTCTTCCGCGCCGAGGCTGCGAAGCGTGTCTGCGTCGTCGCGCTTTTCGATTATAAGCATAGAAAGCGTGCCTGTGATGTTTAGACACGCCACCACGAGTATGAACGTCAGGAAAATGCCAGCCACCAATTTCTCCACGTGCATTATGCGGAACATATCCCCCTGCTGCTCGTACCGGTTAAGCACTTTGAACTTCGCACCCGCAATGCGCTGCAATTCCCTTTGCACGGCATCTGTGTCAGTGCCCTCCTTTAGCTTCAGTTCAAGAGAGGACAGCATTCCCTGATGTCCGAACAGGCGGCGCGTGAAATCAATAGAGGTGAGTATGTATTCAGTGTCGTATTTTTTCTGGTTCACCGAGAACACAACGCCAGGAGAGCGCAGCTCGCCGCGGCTGAAGCCTTGCGCAGGATTCGCCAGACTGACACGCTCTCCCTTGCGCGGGGCGTACACCTCCAAAGGTCGCTCGTAGCGGATGCCTAATCCGAGCTGTGCTGCCAGTTGCAGACCTGGCATACCGTAGTCAAGCATATCTGCCTTAGTCACAAAGCTGCCGTCGCCGTAAAGTATGTCCGAAATGCCGCTTGTGTGAACGTAGCTGCTGTCCACACCCTTTACTGTCGCCACGGTCTGCGCGTTGCCGTATCTTATGAGAGCCATTCCCTCCAAGCACTCTGATGCAGCCGCGACATCCTTGTGGGCGCGTACGGCGGCAAGGGCGGGGTCATCGGCGGTTGCCGTCTTTCCCGCAGCGGGCACTACTTTCAGCTCCGGGTCAAAAGATGTGAAAAGCGATGCGACAAGATCCTGAAAGCCGTTGAACACGGAAAGCGTGCAGACGAGAGCCATAGTGGCAACGCCCACCCCCGCCGTTACAACCAGAGATATGACGTTTATGACGTGCCGCCTTTTATATGAAAACAAGTAGCGGACGGCTATGAAAAAAGGTAGAGGTAAGTTCACCGTCCGATCATTTATTTCTTCAGCAGTTCATCAATGTGCGCTATATAGTCGAGTGAATCATCGAGAAAGAACCGCAGTTCGGGAATAATGCGCAGCTGAAACCTCACCTTCTGCCCCAGCTCGTAGCGTACAGCACGGGCGTTGGCGCATATGTTCCGCAGCAGCTCTTCCGATTTCTCCGAGGGGAATATGCTCAGATACGCTTTGCATACGCTTAAGTCAGGGCTTATCCGGCATTTGCTTACCGAAACAATCACCCCACGCATTGTACGCGTCTGTTTCTCGAATATAACGCCCAGCTCTTTTTGCAACAGGCGGGCGATTTTTTCTTGTCGTGTTGTTTCCATCAGGCAGAAATCTTTTCGCTTTGGGCAAAAGTACTAAAAACGCGGTTTCTCACTGCCGGCCTTTCATGTGAATGAGCGTAAGCCCGTCACGCACTGGGATTATAGCCTTTATACACTCTGTATCGACAGCGACGAGGTCGTTGAAAGCTCTGATGCCGAGCGTCTGTGCATCGCGGTCGTAGGCAGGGTCAGCAACGTGACCGCCCCATAGGGTGTTGTCGGCAAAAATGCAGCCGCCGGGTGAAAGGTAACGCTTGCATAGACGGTAGTATTCGGTGTACTGCCGCTTGTCGCCGTCAATGAACGCAAGGTCAAAGCGCAGCCCGCTCTCTGCCATCCGTGGCAACTCTTCAAGCACATCGCCCACGATATACGTTATCTTGCCGCTTTCGCGTGAGTTTTCTATCCAGCTGCGGGTGAAGTCTTCCAGCTCATCATTCACATCAAAAGTATAAATGTGTCCTCCGTCGTTCAGACCGTAAGACATTGCGATGGCGGAATAGCCGGTGAACGTTCCGATTTCGAGAACGTTGCGCGGACGGAGCATACTGACGAGAACAGTAAGGAGCGTTCCTTCAATATGTCCCGAAACCATATGCGGACGCACGAGGCGGATGTTCGTGGCACGGTAAAGGGCATGCAGGTATTCGTCTTCGGGGGTGATGTGTCCGCTTATGTATTCCTCGGTGTCCATATATGCTTTTAGTCCGGTTTTCACTCCGCGAAAGACTGTCTGCCATGCCCGGCCATCACCTCCGCCAGTGCATCGAGTGCAAGGCGGTAAGAATTTAGTCCGAAACCGCATATAACGCCCTTGCAGGCGGGGGCTGTCATTGATGTGCGCCGGAATTCCTCACGGCGGTGGACGTTGGAGATATGCACTTCCACAACGGGGGTTGGCACTGCGAGAATGGCATCGCGCAAGGCGATGCTCGTATGTGTGTATGCGCCGGCATTGAGTATGATGCCATCGACCGTGAAGCCGCTCGCTTGTATGCGGCTCACAAGACTGCCTTCATCGTTGCTTTGGAAGCAGCTTATCACAATGTCCGGGCGGTATCGGCGCAGCCTGCCAAGAAAGTCCTCAAAACTTTCGCTGCCGTATATGTCCGGCTCACGGCGACCGATGAGATTGAGGTTCGGGCCGTTGATTATATCTATTTTCATTGTCAGACTTTATTTCGTACTTTTGCCTTTCATGCAAAAGTAATCATTTTTTAATGGACGGCGACGCAATGCAATCCGCGGGGCTTGTCGCGGGATACGTGAGATACCTTCGCTTGGAAAAGAACCTCACGCCCAACACCATTGAAGCCTACCGCAAAGACGTGGATAAGCTTGTTGCCTATCTCGCTGCTGCCGGCGTACAGCCCGCTGAGGCCACGCTGGCGCATCTTGAGAACTTTGCCGCCGGGCTGCGCGACATCGGACTGGGCGCACGCTCACAGGCAAGAGTTCTGTCGGGCGTTAGGTCGTTCTACGGCTACCTCATGGCCGAAGACATCCTTGAATCATCGCCCGCCGAACTGCTCCCCTCGCCTAAATTGGGAGTCCGCCTGCCCGAAGTAC
>CAZLLM010000258.1:0-3133 GCA_964560405.1 uncultured Prevotella sp. | reverse complement strand
TAAAGGATTACGGCGGCGTGGGAGGGCTGAAGACCATCAACGTGCACGGCTTAGGCAGTGAGCATGTGAGTGTCGAGTACGACGGCGTTCCCGTTGACAACGCCCAGAACGGGCAGACCGACCTCGGCCGCTTTTCGCTCGACAACTTGGAGAGCGTGACCCTCTTCGCAGGCAGGCGCGCCGGCATCCTGAGGCCTGCCCGCAGTTTCGCCTCCGCCTCGGCCGTAAGCCTGCAAACGCGAAAGCCTTCCTTTGCACGGAGTCCCGGCGGCGCGGATGACGCTGCGGGGGGCGGGCGCAGCCGCGCCGTCGCCGCGTTCAGCACCGGCTCTTTCGGAACGGCGAACCCCTCTGTGAGGTGGGAGCGGCAATGGAGCGGAAGCCTGTCATCGTCCTTCTCGGCCGAATACCTTTACTCCACAGGACGCTACCGTTTCCGCTACCATACTGACGACGGCTACGACACCGCCTCCGTGCGCCGCAACGGCGGCATCAGGGCTGTGCGTTGCGAGGCGGCTTTGTTCGGGGAAACGCGAGGCGGCTCCTGGCGCGCGCAGGGCTATTTCTATAACTCGCGGCGCGGGCTGCCCGGCGCGGTGGTGAGAAACCGCTTCAGCAACGCCGGCAGGCAATGGGACACCAGCGCCTTCCTGCAAGCCTCTGCGAGAAAGGAGGCAGGGCGGTATTCCGTGCTGGTGAACGCCAAATACGCCTGCGACAGGCTGCGCTACTTGCACGACCCGCACGAGGACAAGAGCTCCATGTATGCAGACAACCGGTACCGGCAGCATCAGGCGTACATCTCAATCGCGCAGCGTTACGAGCTGCGCCGCGGCTGGCACGCCGCGCTTTCTGCGGACTACCAGATGAACGCCCTAAACGCGGACCTGCACGACTTCGCGAAGCCCGTGCGCCACAGCCTGTACGCCGCGCTTGCCACGGAGCTGCGCCTCCCGCGCCTTTCCTTGCAGGCCGACGCGCTGCTGACCCGCGCCGTCAACAAAGCGCGGCGGGCGGGCGCGGGCGGGGCCGCCCGCTTCACGGAATTGTCGCCGGCGGTTTACGCCGAATGCCGTCCGGCGGGAAGCCGCGGGCCGGCACTCCGAGCCTTCGCCAAGAAGACGTTCCGCATGCCTACGCTGAACGACCTTTACTACACCTTTCTCGGAAATTCGAACCTCCGCCCGGAATACGCGACGCGCTACGACATCGGCGTGACGTATTCCCGGACATTCAGAAGCGGTCTGCTCCGCTCGGCATCGCTAGAAGCCGACGCTTACCGCGACAAGGTGACCGACAAGATAGCCGCCGTGCCCGCCGCCAACCTCTTCCGATGGACTATGCTGAACATCGGGCGCGTCAGGACGCTCGGCCTCGACATCACGGCGCAGGCGCAGGCGCAGGCGGGCGGGCTGGCCGCGGACGCGAGGCTCGCGTACACGTTCCAGCGGGCGGAAGACCGCACCGACAGGCGCAGCCCCTATTACGGCGGGCAGATCCCCTACATACCGAAGCACTCCGTCTCGGCCGCGGCTGGGGCGGAATGGCGCGGCTGGACGCTCAGTTACAGCTTCATCTATACGGGCGGGCGTTACGACGCGAGCGCGAACACGGAAGCCAACCGCGTCAGGCCGTGGCACACCCACGACGTGTCGCTTTCGAAGAGCGCGAGGATAGGCAAGGCGGACGTGAGGATAATGCTGGCGGTTAACAACGTCGCCAACCGCCATTACGAGATAATACGCTGCTACCCCATGCCGGGGCGGAACTGCAAGATAACCTTCTCGGCTGGCATTTAGCGGCCCGCACAGGCTCCGCGCACATGAATACCCGACACCATTGACATCATTAACCTTCAAAAACAAAAAAACATGAAAAGACTTGAATTCCTTTACTGCAGGCAGGCCATGGCCCTCTGCCTGCTCGCGCTTGCGTTCCAGCTCTGCTCCTGCGAAGACGACAGCGAGGAAGCGCCGAGAGGCGTCGGAGGCGTGGCCGTGTCGCCGCCTGCGGCGGATCCGGAAATCAAAGGCGTCTTCGTGCTGAACGAAGGCCAAATGGACAAGAACAAATGCTCGCTGGACTATTTCGACTACACGCGCGGCAAGTTCTACAACGGGCTTTTCAGGGCGATGAACCCGGACGTGCCGCTCGGACTGGGCGACACGGGCAACGACCTCGCTGTCTGGCGGGGCAGGCTCTACGCGGTGGTGAGCGGCTCGGGGCTTATCGAGGTGGCGGACGCACGCACCGTCAGGCACATCGGCTATGTGGAGCTTCCCGGATGCCGCCACATCGCTTTCAGCGGAGGGAAGGCCTACGCGACGGCGTATTCAGGCGAGACGGACGAAGAAACGAAACTGCAGAAAGGCACGCTGGCCGAAATCGACCTCGGATCGCTGGAGATAACGCGCACCTGCCCCGTGGGCTTCCAGCCCGAAGGGGTCGCGGCCGCCGGCGGCAAGCTGTACGTCGCCAACTCGTGCGCCATCGGGCCGGACTACACCATAACGTACGAGAGGACAGTGAGCGTGGTGGACATGGAAACGATGACGCTCGAGAAGAACATCGACGTGGCGATAAACCTGAACACGATGCAGCTCGGCGCCGACGGGAAGATATACGTCATCTCGCGGGGCGACTACGGCTCCGTGCCGTCTGACGTGTACGTGCTCGACACCCAGACCGGCGCCGTCGAAGGGGCGCTGGGCGTGCGCGCGGCCTCCATGTGCCTCGCCGGCGACTCGCTTTACATCGTGGGGAACGAGTACAGCTACGCGACCGATTCCTACGAGCGCTCTTTCGTGATATACGACGTGAGGAAAAAGGCCGTGGCCGGCGGGAGCTTCATCGCCGGCGGCGCGGACGCCGGGATAGACTCGCCCTACGGCATAGCGGTGAACCCGGAGAACGGGGACGTGTTCGTGGCCGACGCGGGCGACTACGTGAACCCCGGCGAGCTCTTCTGCTTCAGCCGCCTGGGCGCGCTTCAGTGGACGGCCGTGACGGGCGACATACCGGGACACATGGCCTTCGCCGAAGAGGGCGTGTCCGGCCTCGAATGAGGGAGGCCGCGCAGGCCGCGGAAGCCGTGGCCGCCGCCTTATGACGGCAGGGGATTCCCCGCGCAGGC
>CAZLLM010000257.1:0-3134 GCA_964560405.1 uncultured Prevotella sp. | reverse complement strand
ACGCGGAACGCCCTTCCCCAGCGCAAAACGCTTTCCCATACGGCGTGCGCCGGCGCGAGCGGGGCAGGCACGCCGCCGCGGAACGGGGTCTCGCCTTGCTCCACGATTATCTCGTCCCACATCCCGCCGTCGATGAAACTCTGCAGGGTGGCACAGCCGCCCTCCACTACGAGCGACTGCACACCGCGGGCGCGGAGCCCGTCCAGCAGCTGCGGCACGATGTCGCGCCCGTAGTCAGGGTGGAGGTATTCCACCTGCGGGCGGCTGCCGGGGTAAGGCTTAGCGCATACGGCGAGCGTGGCGGCTTCGCCGTCGAACAGCCTTAGCGAGGCGGGCAGCGAGGCGTTCCTGTCCAAGACCACTCGCAGCGGGTTCCTTCCCGGCCACTCCCTTGCGGTAAGGCGGGGGTTGTCGGTTTCAGCGGTGCGCCTCCCTACGAGGATGGCATCGTTCTCCGCTCGCAGCCGGTGCGAGCACATAAGCGTCAGGGGCGAGGAAATGGCGGCGCGGCGCGGCGCGCCCGGAGGCGCGATGTAGCCGTCGGGACTTTGCGCCCATTTCAGGATTACGTAGGGGCGCTTCTTCTCATTAAAGGTGATGAAGCGGCGGTTGAGCGCACGGCACTCCTTTTCAAGAACGCCCACGGTGACTTGTACGCCGGCTTCGCGCAGGCGCGCTATGCCGCGCCCGCTGACGGCGGCGAAAGGGTCGGCGCAGCCTACCACCACGCGCCTTACGCCCGCGCTGATGAGGAAGTCGGCGCAGGGGGGCGTTTTCCCATAGTGGGCGCACGGTTCGAGGCTGACGTAAACCGTAGAGCGCGGCAGGAGGCTGCGGTCTTCCACCGAGTTGACTGCGTTCACTTCGGCGTGCGGGCCGCCGCAGCGCGCGTGGCAGCCCTCGCCTATTATCCTGCCGCCGCATACGACCGCCGCCCCCACCATAGGGTTGGGCGGCGCGCCGGCTCTTCCGCAGGCTGCGATTTGGAGGCAGCGGCGCATGTATTTTTCGTCAGTGTCGCTGTTCATGGTGTGGCTTATAAAGCGTATTTTTGTCTGGGCGTTCCATTGCGGAAGCCTCCGAGCGGCGTGTGCGACCTTTACCATAAAATAGTCTCCCGAATCGGGCGGGTTTATCCGCCCGCCGAGGCGTGCGCGGTGGCGCGTGTCCTGCTGGAAGACGGTTTCGGCGTAACGCCGGCCGACGTTCTCACCGGCAAAGTTATGGATTTTCCCCCACACGAGCTTGAACGCCTAGACGCTATGACCGGTAGGCTCGAAAAGGGCGAGCCCGTGCAGTATGTGACGGGCTGCGCACGGTTCGGAAGCCGGACATTCGAAGTGGGGCCGGGCGTGTTCATCCCCCGCCCCGAGACACTGGAGCTTGCGGAATGGGCCTTGCGGGACTTGCTTGCCCGCGCCGCGGGAGAATGCCGTCCGCCGCGCGTGCTTGATATTGGCACCGGCAGCGGCTGCATTGCCGTGACGCTGGCTGCGTCCGTGCCAGGAGCGGTGGTGTCGGCTGTCGACATAAGCGCGACGGCGTTGGCGGCGGCGCGGCGCAACGCCGCCGCCAACGGGGCGGATGTGGAGTTCGCCGTATGCGACATACTCGCCCCTGACGTGCCTATTGAGGGGGATTTCGATGTTATAATAAGCAACCCGCCCTATGTCTGCGCCTCGGAACGCGCCGGAATGCACCGCAACGTGCTTTGCTACGAGCCGCCCAGCGCGATTTTCGTTGACGATGCCCGGCCTCTCGTGTTCTACGAGGCGATAGCGCATTTCGCCGCCGCACGTCTCGCGCCCGACGGGGCGGTGTATGTGGAGGCTAACGGCAGGTTCGCGGAAGAGACGGCGGGAACGTTCAGGCGCGAGGGCTTCGCTGTGGTGGAAGTGCGTGAGGATTCATACGGCATAGCCCGCATGATAAAAGCGGGAAAGGAGAAGAGATGAAAGGCAAGGATGCTGTTTTGGACGAGAGGCAGGCTCTCGAGCGCATATCAGCGCGCTGCGCGAAAAGCGAGCTTTGCGAAGCCGACGTGGCGCGGCGGCTCGCCGAATGGGGGCTTGACAGCGCGGCGGCGGGCAGGGTGGCTGAAAGACTTCGCGCAGACGGTTTCATCGACGACGCACGCTATTGCCGCGCTTTCGTGGAGGACAAGTGGCGCTTCAACCGCTGGGGCAGAATGAAGATGCGCACGGCACTGCGCCTCAAAGGTCTGCGGAACGAACTGATAGACGAGGCTCTAAACACTGTTGTGGACGACAGAGAATACCGCGCCGCACTCGCCGGTCTGCTGCGCGAGAAGAGCCGCGAGGCCGGAGGCGGAAGCCCTTATGAGCGTTACGCGAAACTCGTGCGCTTCGCCCAAGGGCGCGGCTTCGAACTTGACATAATAAAGGACTGCCTTGAATTTCCCGGAGAACAGTGAAAGCCCTGTCTGTGTTAGCCGACCTGCTTTTCCCGCGCCGCTGCGCCGTATGCGGCAGGCGGCTTGCCGCGGGTGAAAAGGCTGTGTGCGGCGCTTGCACTTTCGGGCTACCGTACACAGGCTTCCGCGGCGCGCCGGCAAATCCCGTCGAAAGGATTTTCTGGGGCAAATTCCCGGTGGGCAGGGCTTCGGCGTATATGTTCTACCGCCGCGGCACACGCTCGCGCAACGTGATTTTCTGGCTGAAATACTGCGGCCACAGTGCGATAGGAGTGGAAATGGGGCGCCGCATGGCCGCGGAGCTTTCCGGCACAGGTTTCTTCGATGGCGTGGACGCGCTTGCGCCTGTGCCGCTCGCCCGGCGCAGGATAAGGCGGCGCGGATACAACCAGAGCCTTATGCTGGCGCGGGGGATAAGCGCCGTTACGGGCATCCGCATTGACGGGAGGCTGCTGCGGCGCACGGCAGACAACCCGACTCAGACGCGCCTCTCGCGTTCCGAGCGCATGGACAATGTGCAGGGCATCTTCCGCGCCGCAGCCGCGCCGCGCATACGCGGCAGGCACATCCTGCTGGTGGACGACGTTATAACGACAGGGGCGACGCTAACCGCCTGCGCCGACGAGCTTGCGGCGGCGGGAGCGGAGCGGATAAGCGTGCTCGCCCTTGCCGTGACCCACCGCATAGAGAAAGCGTGACT
>CAZLLM010000256.1:0-3139 GCA_964560405.1 uncultured Prevotella sp. | reverse complement strand
GCTGCAGTCTGTCAATCCGCGCGCTTTGCGCCTTGCCGTCCTTCTCAAGTTTGTCAAGCTGTTCTTTCAGAAAATGGATTTCCGCATTTTCAAGCTTGTCAAGCCGTTCCCGCAGATTGTCAATATCCTTGTTAATATCCTTGTTTTTTTCTTGCGGCTCTTCCGTCCCCGCCACGTTCTGCGGGTAACAACACACGTCAGCGGCGAACACGGCCGCCAAGAAAATAATAGTTGCCTTCTTCATATTCTATTTTTCAAGATCTCAAGTTTATTTTTCAAGAACTTAAGTATATCAAGTATAACTCTAAGGTGTGCACAAACTATAGACCACAATATAGCTGTACCCACAGCACACGCTATGCCCCCCAATATACCCGTTGATATGCCCTCATCTATGCCGCCGGCTATGCCGCAGATTATGCCGACAGCTATGGCACCGAATATGCCGCCGATGCCTTCGATGCGATCGATACGTTCGATACGTTTAATGTGTGCAATTTCATTGTGTATGCCCTTCAAAATTCACCTGTTCTCCGCGTACCGGCCCGCCTTGAAGTCCGGCTCCATGTCGAACCCGTCCATCAGCAGGGTGGCCTTCCACGCTTCTTTAAGTACGTAGCTTAATGCTATAATCGCATCAATTTCCCCCGCCTTCCTCGGTATCTCCTGTTGCGCGGCGTTCACCTCGTCGATGACGCCGCCGAGGGCGCTGCTGACAACGGACGTGGAGAGCCTGCTGACGCAGGCGGCGCCGGAGGGGCCCAGCGCGGCCTTCATCTCACTGAGGGGCGGCCCGGCCGCCTCAAGCAGCGTCACTGCGCTGCTGATGCTGCGGGGGCGCAAGCCGTACTCCCGCACCGCCTTCCGCACGGCCTTGTACTGCGGCATGACGGAGGCGGGCGGCAGCTCGGCCGCCTTCCTGCGGAGGACGCCGGCGTTCTCCCCGCAGCGCTGCCTCGCCATGGGGCCTTCGGCGATGGAGAGGGCGTATTCCGCCAGCTTCAGGGCTTCCGCCGCGCTGTCTTCGTCGTCAGACCCGTTGTAGTAGTCTATGCCGCACTGCAGTATTTCCGTCGCGGCCCTGTCGGCGGCGGTCTGCAGGCGTATGTCTTGGGCGGGCAGGAGCTTCTTCAGCCGGGGCAGCGCCGCCTTCGCCGCGGACACCAGCTTCCGCCCCGCCCGCAGCCGCGCCGCCGGGCTTCCGCCCCTCGCCGCCTTCGCGGCTTCCGTGGCTTCGGCGAGGGAGGCCGCCAGCGGGGCCGCGGCCTTCTCCGCTATGTAGCTTTTCCATTCCGCGCTGCCGAGCGCGCCCGCGAGCGGCGGCAGCTCCACGCCCTCGGCGGCGAGCGAGTCGAGCAGCGTATGCCACAGCGGCCTTTGCGCCGGGACGGCCTCCTTGCCGGCCACAGCCTCGGCGAAGCCGCCGGAAAAGCCGGAGTAGAGCGCCTCCGCGCAGCGCAGGGCGGCGGCCCAGTCCTTGCGGATGCAGAGCAGCACGAACCTGTTCTGCAGGGAGGACACATTGTCTTTCTTCTCCCACAGGGCTTCGGCCGCGTCCGCGTCGCCGTCCGCAAGGCGGCCGAAAGCCACCTTGTCAAGCGGCGTGAGCGACATCCACCAGAACTGCGCGAACCTCACCCTGTCTGCAGGGAGCGTGAGTTCGGCCTCGGCGCGGGCGGCCGCCTCGGCGGTGCGTTCCGGGGCGGGCAGCAGACCGGGAAGGTCGAGGGGGAACGGCACAGGCTTCCCCACTTTCGCGAAGGCGCTTATCCTCCCCTTGTTGGCGGCCCGCTCCCTTGCGGGCGAGTTGGAGAACACCCCTAAGCAGCGGTAGGGGTTACGGTCGATGATGTCCATGCGTCGGCTGTCGCGCGTTTCCGCCAGCCGGCCCCATGGCTGCCTTGATGAATATTAAAGGGGATTGACGCTTGCGCGCATACGGAACGCGTGGAGCCTGTCCGCCGCCCGCCCCGCCGTGCAAGGCCTTCGCATCGCCCAGTCAATCGGAACGGGCAGCGCCGGAAGCCCCACGCCGATGCTTCGTATGCACGGCCGGACTCCCGGCCCCGCAGGCGGGGGAGGGAGCGGCCGGACGTGCGGAATACATCCGATGGGGCGTTCCCTGCTGCCTGGCTTTCGATTGACTTTGAAGAGTTTGCGAAGTTCTGCACAGCCAAAGCCGAAGCGCCAGAAACGCCTTTCAATATGTGCGGCCCGCCCTCGCCCCGCCCCCGGAGGGACACCGGCGCGCGGCGGACGGCGGCGAAGTTACGCAATTCCCGCGGAAAACGCCACGCAAAACCCGGGAAAAAACTACCCCGCCGCTGCGGGACACCGCGGCGGCACGGGGAAAACCCGCACGCAACGCGGCAAAACCCGCCCCAAGCCGCCTGAAAGCTGGAAGAGCTCTGCGGGAAAACACAACAAACGCGGGCGGGAAAGCCGTGCGGTGCAAACGCCCGCAAAACACGCACACGCAGACCGTCGCAAGACAACTCCTGCCGCAGACGGAAGACAGCACATCGTAAAAACGGAGTGGGTACAGGCGGGAAGCAATAGGGGTAGCAGAAAGAGATGCCGCAGGAAACGCAGTGAGGGACGCGGGGTAAGGCGGGGGATTTCCGTTTTTAAGGATTCTCCTGCGTTTCCGACAGATGCGGGAGGTTTGCGAAAGCAGTGCGCTTTGGTCTGCAAAGGCGGCGCAGGCATTTGGCGTTCAAAGAAAGGCGGCGCACAATCGCGGCGCGGGCGGCAGGATAAGTATGCGAGAACGTTGGGTAAGGATGCGGGGCAATGGTTTCAGCGGATTTCGGCGAGGCAAGGGCTTTTTTCTCGCGTTTTCACAGGCGGAGAAAGGCGTTTTGAAGCGCGCTTTGTTTCGCAGGTGCGAAAGAAAGCGCAGGTTTCGTGGGCGCGGACGGGTGTGCGAAGGCGCATCGGCGAGGACGTTTGCGCTGCTGGCGGAGAGTGGATGCGTGGACGGCGGGAGGCGTTTGCGGTGGCGGAGGGGAGACGCTGCGGGCGTTTTTCTGCCAGTGCCAAGGCTGTTTTCCCGCAGTCTGCGGACGCGACGGGAGGATGCTACGGGGGCTTATCCAACTCTCTTATAATCTCATGTCAACTCTCATATAAGAGTGTT
>CAZLLM010000255.1:0-3142 GCA_964560405.1 uncultured Prevotella sp. | reverse complement strand
GACTATATAGTGCGGGAAGCCAACTCGCTCGGCATGTACGTAGGGCTTATCCCCGCATGGGGGAGCTTCTGGAACGACGAAGGCGCCGTGCTCGACGCGGACAACGCCGCGGAATACGGGCGCTTCATAGCCGGACGGTTCAAAGGCCGCGGGGTGATATGGATTCTCGGGGGCGACCGCAACCCCGACGACGAGAGGAAGCGGGCCGTCATACGCGCCATGGCGGAGGGGATAAGGAGCGTGGACAAGGAGAGCCTGATGACTTTCCATCCCGGCGGGCGGAGCGGCTCGTCGGAATGGTTCCACGACGACGGGTGGCTCTCTTTCAACGGGCGCCAGAACGGGCACGCCTCGGTGTACCGGCCATACGCCAGCACGCTGGAAGACTACCGCCTCTCGCCAGCGAAGCCCGTGGCCGACCTTGAACCCCTGTACGAGGACCATCCCATCGACTTCCGCCCCGACGAGGAGGGGCATTCGACATCGGCCGACGTGAGGCGGGCCTTGTACTGGGACGTGTTCAACGGGGCGTGCGGCGTAGCCTACGGCCACCACTCCGTGTGGCAGATGTACGACCCCGCGAAAGGGCGCAGCCCGGTGAACCTCCCCCTCATGACGTGGCGGCAGGCTCTCGGGCAGCCCGTCTCGGCGCAGGCGGGCTTCTTGCGAAGGCTTGTCGAGTCGCGCCCCTTCTTTTCGCGCGTCCCCGCCCCTGAATTCATAATCCCCTCCGAAGTGCCGTCGGCAGTGCCGGGCGGGAACGGCCGCTACCGCATTACGGCCGCGGCGGACAGCGGCGGCACGTACGCCTTTGTGTACGCCCCCGTCGGCAGGGCGTTTTCCGTGCGGGCCGGCATGCTGAAAGGCGGAAGGCTTACGCTCTGGCTTTTCAACCCGCGCACCGGTAAGGCCGTCAAGACCGCCTCGCTGCGCAACGACGGAACGCCCATAGAGATACGGCCTCCCTCGCCTAACGAGGCGGAAGACTGGGTGTGGGTCATCGATGACGCTTCGAAAGGCTACCCCGCGCCGGGGTCGAAAGCTTATGCGGAGGAATGACGCGCCGCGTCAGACGGAAGCGGCGCGCGGGAAAGGCGCGTCAGCCGCGCTTGTTGCCGGGGGCTTTCAGCACGTCGCGCAGGATTTCGAGCGAGCCCGGCTCATGCTCCACGAAAGAGCTGATGTAGCGCATCCGCTTCTCGTCGAAAATCTCGTCCACAGCTATGAGTATCCCCGTTTCCTCCACGTTGCCGAAAGTGTCGTTCACCGCCGTCCCGAACACGCGCATCGTAGGACTGAGGCTCATGTAGGCGTTCACAAGGGGCGGTATGTTGAACCCGAGCTTCCGCACCTCCGTGTGCAGCGTCTTGTAGTCTTCCTTGAAAGTGCTTTTGTCGAACATCCTTTTCAGGAACTTCGGGTCGGTGCCTATCTTAAGCGGGCTGATAGGCGTTACGAGTTTCTCCTTGTCGCCGAAGTGCTTGCTGAGGAAATGCAAAATCATGTCGCGCCCCAAGCGGCTGAACGACGGGTACATCGTCATTTTGCCGAAGAAGTATTTCGTGCCCGGCACGAGGAACGTGAGCGCGCCAAGCCCGTCCCACAGGTTGTCGAGCGTGAACAGCCCGCGCGAGCCGGGCCGCGTGCCCTGGTATTCCACCGTCACGAAAGAACGCCCCAGCTCGATTGTGGAGCGCATGTACTCGTCGATGAACTTCCGCGAAAAGCGGAACATGTGGCTTGTGGCCAGTATGGGCTGCCCCTCCTCATCCAGCCGGAACAGCGGGCCGGGCATATAGCGGTAGCCGCCGAGTATCTCCTCCTTCTGCGGATCCCACGCTATGAGCTGGCGGTAAGGCACGTCCATCGTGTCGAACTCGTCGAGGTCGCACTCCTTTCCCGTGCCGCCGCCCGCGTCGCGGAAAGCTATCTCGCGCAGGCGCCCTATCTCGCGCACCACGTTAGGCGCGTTCTGCCACGTCACCACATATATCTCGTTGTCGCGCTTGCTGGTGTGCCGCAGGCAGCGGTCGGGCGTAAGCTCCCTTTTCAGCAGCTCCCGGTCAACCGGGGCGATTATCTGTTCCATTATGCGGTTGATGAAATGAGTCCGTATCCGTTCCGCGCCCTCGCGCCGCGGTCAGAGCGCGTAGCAGATGTCCTGCACATAGCCCGCCCATTGCGCCGGCGTGCGCGAATTGTCAAACGTCTGCCAGGATATAGGCCTGCCCACCTTCAGCGTGAACGACTTGTGCCTGTTGCGGTACGTCTCGTCCGCGAGGAAGAGCATGGCGAAGTTCACCGGCGAGTGCAGCGCGTCGCACGCCCGCGCTATCCGGTAGAAGCGGTCGCTGTTGCGCCCGCTGAAATGCATGGGGACTATGTCGCGGCGGTTTTCCACGCTCTTCACTATAAACGTCTTCGTCCACGGCAGGTCGCGTATCACCCCGTTCCTCCGGCGCGAGCACAGCCCGGCGGGGAACAGTACAAGGTTGTCGCCGCCCGCGAAACCTTCGTTCACAAGTTGCAGCGAACGCCGGCTCTGCCCTCCCGTCTTGTTCACGGGGATGCAGAGCGGTCGCAGTCCGGGAAGGCTGGTGAGTATGTCGTTCAGGATGTATTTCACCTTGCCCCCGTAGCGCCTGCCTATTTCCCAGCCTATCGCAATCCCGTCGGGCCCGCCGAGAGGGTGGTTGCAGACGAAAGTGTAGCGCAGCCCGTCGCCGTCGGGCGGGAAGTTCTCCTCGCCCACCACGGTCACGTCCATGTCGAAATACTTCACGGTCTCCCTCAGCCAGGGGACGCCTGTTATGCCGTCGGTCTGCGCAAGGTATTCGTTGATTTCGTCTTCGTGGACAATCCTCTTCAGATAATTCACAAGAAAACGGGGGACATAACGCGCTTTCGCGCCCGTCTTGGCGCGGAGCACCTCATCAACGCTTATGCGGGCCGGCCGCTTCTCTTCCTGCATGTTATAACGAAAGCAAGGCAGCTTGCAAACCGCAAAATTAGCGCAAATTTCGCATACTGAAATGTTTCCGCAGCTTTTTTAACAACTGCGCCGCCGGCCTGTTCCCGTACGCCCGCGCGGTTCTTCCGCCAAAGGCCTCAGCCGCCGTATGAACGCCGGAAGGCAGGCGGG
>CAZLLM010000254.1:0-3158 GCA_964560405.1 uncultured Prevotella sp. | reverse complement strand
ATCCGCGGAGCGGGAGAAAAACCCTTAGAAACGCAAAGCCCCGCCTGCCGCACGCCTTGAACTTTGGAGCAGGGCAGGCGCGCGGTTTTCCGCGAAAACAGCTAATTTTGCGGCAACGCAACCATTGGCTTACATTAAGATTCAAGACGATGAAAGAGTTCTTTTCGCGCGTCCTCAGCTCGGCGGCCGGCTGTTTCCTCGCGGGGGCGGCCGTTGTCATATTGCTGGCGCTCGTCCCGGCGGTTTCCCTGCTGTCGGGGACGGGGCTGGAAGACAGGTCTGTACTGCGCCTTGACTTGCGGGGCGTACTGTCGGAAAGGAGCGGCGGCGCGCCTCTCGGCGTTCTCGGGATGGACAGGCTGTCGCCGTCGCTCGAGGACATGCTCGGCGCAATACGCGAAGCCGCCGGGAACGGCAAGATCGCAGGCATATACATCAGCGCCGGGGCGCTGAGCGCCGCTCCGGCCTCGCTGCAGGAGCTGCGCAAGGCGCTGGTGGGCTTCCGCAGGAGCGGCAAGTTCGTGGTGAGCTACGGAGGCGTTTACACGCAGGGCGCGTACTATGTCTGCTCCGCCGCCTCGCGCCTGTTCCTCAACCCGGCGGGCGAGGTGGAATGGCGCGGGCTGGCTTCGGAGAGCGTGTTTTACAAGGATTTGCTGGAAAAGGCGGGGATACGCATGCAGGTTGTAAGGGCGGGGAGCTATAAAAGCGCCACGGAGCCCTTCACCTCCTCCGAAATGTCGCCGGAGAACCGCGAGCAGGTGACCCGGTATGTGTCGGGCGTGTGGAGCGCCTTGAAAAAAGACGTTTCGGCGAGCCGCAAAGTCAGCGTGCAGGTTCTCGACAGCCTTGCCGACGGGTATCTTGCCCTGAAAAGCCAGAAGGACGCGCTGGCGTCGCGCCTCGTGGATACGCTCGCCTACGAGAGCGACGCGCTGGACTATGTGGCTAAGCTGGCGGGGGGGGAGAAGGCGGCCGACGTGAATTTCATTGACGCCGCCTGCGCTGTTTCGCAGTCGGGCGGAAGCGGCGGAAGCGGCGAGATTGCCGTTTATTATATGTACGGCGACATTGTGAGCAACAGCGAAGAGGCGGGGCTGTTCAGCGAAGCCATCAACGCGGAGGCAGTGGCCGGCGACCTCGGCGCGCTTGCCGAGGACGGGGATGTCAAGGCCGTGGTGCTGCGCGTGAACTCCGGCGGCGGCAGCGCGTACGCTTCCGAACAGATATGGCATTCGGTAAAGAGGCTCGCCGCGAGGAAGCCCGTCGTAGTGTCGATGGGCGGCATGGCCGCTTCGGGGGCGTACTACCTCAGCGCGGGCGCGGATTGCATATTCGCGGAGCCGGCCACTCTCACCGGAAGCATCGGAGTCTTCGGCATCATCCCCGACGTGAGCGGACTGATGAAGGACAAGCTGGGGCTGAGCTTTGACGGAGTGAAGACTAACGCGCACTCCGACTTCGGCACGCTCTCGCGCCCGCTGGACGAGCAGGAGAAGGCTATGCTGCAGTCGTATGTCGACCGCAGTTACAGCCTTTTCGTGAAACGAGTGGCCGACGGGCGCGGGCTTTCGGAGGCGCGTGTGCGCGAAATAGCGCAAGGGCGGGTTTATACGGGCGAGGATGCCTTGAAAATCCAACTTGTCGACCGCCTCGGCTCGCTCGGCGACGCTGTGGCGGAGGCGGCGAGACGGGCGAAGGCCCCAGGCTGCGCCGCCGTGCATTACCCCCGGCAGAAAAGCTGGATAGAGCGGCTGTTAGAGGAGAAGGCCGGCGGGTATGTAGAAGCGCGGCTTAAAGAGTGCCTTGGGGAATACGGCGAAGCATTGGAGTTCGCGAGGAGCGTCGGCCGCGCCGACCGCCTGCAAGCCCGCGTGCCTTACGTTCCCTTGATAAAATAAGCGGGGCATCCTGTTGCGGCCATGAGCGGAAACAGCCGGCGGAGGAGCTTTGCGGCAAAGGGCGCGAAAAGCCTCGTGCGGGCGCTGCTCCTGCCTTTCGCGTGGATATACGCAATGGCGGCGTGGCTGAGGAATCTCCTGTACGACAAGCGTGTGCTCAATTCGCGGGCTTTCGCCGCGCCGTCCGTCTGCGTGGGCAACATCACGGCGGGCGGCACGGGCAAAACGCCGCACGTGGAATACCTTATAGGCCTCCTCTCCGGTGTGTGCGGCATAGGCGTGGCCAGCAGGGGGTACGGGCGCAGGACGAAAGGTCTTGTGCTTGCAGGCCCGCAGGCGACGGCCGCGGAAATAGGCGACGAGCCGTTTCAGATAAAGAAAAAGTTCCCCGCGGTGCAAGTGGCCGTGAGCGAAAGGCGGAAGCTCGCCATAGAGAGGCTTCTCGCGCCGGACGTGTCGCCGCCTGTGGGCGCGGTGCTGCTTGACGACGCTTTCCAGCACCGCAGCGTGGCCGCAGGGCTGAACATACTTCTCATAGATTACAGCCGCCCCGTTCACAAAGACCTGCTGCTGCCCGCGGGGCGGCTTCGCGAACCGCGGGGCGGCATCGCCCGCGCCGACATGATAATCGTGACGAAATGCCCGCCCCGGCTTACGGAAGAGGAAAGCGAGAGATTCATAGGCAAGTGCCTCGCGTTACGCAGCATGCGCCTTGTCTTCCGAGGCAGGCGCCCCGCGTTACGCAGGAAAAGCCTTGCGCGGCCTGCGGGCGGCGTGTATTTCTCCACAATGTCATACTCCGCGCCGTTCAAAGTGTTCGGCGGCGGCGCGGCCACCCTGCCCGGAATAGGCGCGAAGTATGCGCGGGTGGTGGTCCTCGCGGCGGTGGCGCGCCCGGAGCCTTTCGTGGAGGAAGTGAGGCGTTTCTGCAACGTCTCGGAAGTCATGCTGTTTCCCGACCACCACGCTTTCACGCCCGCGGATCTCTCGCGTATGGAAAAGGCCGTCGGCAGCGGCTGCGCGGCCGTCATAACCACGGAGAAAGACGCGGCGCGCCTCATGTCCTGCACGCCGCCCGTCAGCCCCCTTTTGCGCGGGCTGCTTTACGCCCTGCCCGTGAAAGCGGAGTTCCTGTTCGGCGGAGGGGCTTCGTTCAACGGCAAGGTTACAGGCTATGTGCGGCACAGCCAAGGAAACGGCTGATCCCCGCCCGCGCCCGCTCCGTTTCCCGTTCCCTTTCCTTCTGTCTTTTCCGCA
>CAZLLM010000253.1:0-3161 GCA_964560405.1 uncultured Prevotella sp. | reverse complement strand
TGCGCTCGCGTCAGGCAAGTGCAGGGGAAGCGGTTGTGTCGAATAAATCGTATATTTGCATACCGTCGCGACAACGCGCATAGGGATGCCGGGCATATTGTACATAGAAACCGCAACAGCGCCGTGTTCCGTCGCTTTGAGCGACGACTGGCAAATAATTTTCGACAAAACTTACAGAGAGGGGTCGCGCCAAGCGTCTGTTCTCGCGCCGATGGTGGGCGACGCGCTCACGGCGGCGGACAGCCGCGGCGTTTCGGTTTCGCACGTAGCACTGAGTATGGGACCGGGCTCCTACACGGGTTTGCGCGTAGGCGCGTCGATGGCCAAGGGCGTATGCTACGGACGCGGCGCGAGGCTGATTGCGGTGCCTACGCTCAAGCTCCTCACCGTACCCCTGCTGCTTTGCCGCGACGACATAGAAGACGACACACTTTTCTGCCCTATGATAGACGCACGCAGGATGGAGGTTTACACAGCCGTTTACGACCGCGCCCTGAAAGAAATACGCCCGCCTGCGGCGGTCATTGTGGAGCAAGGCGCATTCGGCAGACTGCTTGACAGCCGTAAGGTATGCTTCTTCGGAAACGGGGCGGACAAATGCGAGGCTGTGATAAATCATCCCAACGCACGTTTCATCAAAGGGATTATCCCCGAAGCCCGCTGCATGATGCCGCTTGCCCGGCAGGCGGTTGTGAATGGGAAGTTTGAAGACATTGCGTATTTCGAGCCGTTTTATCTGAAAGATTTCATTGCCACAACGCCGAAAAAACTGTTTTGATAATGAATTACAACACAAACCGCGAAAAACTTGTCCTGCCGGAATACGGCCGCCTCGTGCAGCAGCTTGCGGAGTACGCCGTAACAATAAAAGACCGCAGGGAACGCCAGTGCTGCGCTGAAACGATTGTACGGATAATGTCCAATTTCTCTTCGCAGAACCGGAACGCACCCGGACAGCAGCAAAAGCTGTGGAACCATCTGGCTCTCATTTCCGGATACAGGCTGGACGTTGATTATCCCTGCCTTGTCGAAAGGCATGCCGACGGTGAAAAGCCGGCGAAAATTCCGTACTCCGCGAATAAGATACAGTTCCGCCACTACGGGCACTTGCTTGAAACGCTGCTCCATAAGCTCGGCGGGATGCCCAAGGGAGAGAAACGCGACGAGCTGGTGCGGCTTGCCGAAATTCGTATGAGGCGGAGTTTGGAGACGTGGAACAAGGATTCGCTCAGCGAAGAGAAAATCCGCAGCGACGCGCAGGGCTACATCAGCGGAACACTGTAAGACGGACGCGCCGCCGAAGAGCCGGGAACGTGAAGGCGCGATGCTGCTCCCGCCGAGAGGGTGCCGCGAGGAGCGGGAAGCGAAACGCCGCAGGGCATGTACTTACCAAGAAAAGGCAGATATGTTATTCGATGACGCTGTGCTTGCGGGGAAAGTGAAAAAATACGACCCGCGAAAGGGCTGCATCTCCGTCCTGCTCACTGGGCGTTACACCTTGAAAGAGGGATGCCGCCTCCTGATTGCAGAGATAGAAGGGCTGAAAGTCCCCTTTCGGATAGAAAGCCGCGAGGAAAGGGGGCGCGGCCTGCTCGCCGTGCGGCTGAACGAGGTGGAAAACGAGAGCGACGCCCGCCCCCTTATCGGAGCGGACGTGTTCTTCGCGCCGGAACAGGCGGAAGAAAGGGAGAGTTCCGACACTCATTCTCCCGGCTGCATGGTCGGATACAAGACGTACGACAAGACTGAAGGCTTCATCGGAACGGTGGAGCGGGTGGACGACAGCACGGCGAACACGCTGCTGTACCTCAAGGGAGACGGAGAGATTATAATTCCGTTCAACGGGGACTTCCTCCTGAAACTCGATCACGAGAAAAGAACGCTGCTGCTGGACTTGCCGGAGGGGGTGACAAGCATAAACCGATGACCGGCGAGGACGCGGAAGTGCTTTAACCCATGTCAGCCATGAGAAGACAACACATAGCGATACTCGGCTCCACAGGCTCTGTCGGGACACAGGTGCTGCAAGTGATCAGCGAACATCCCGAAGCGTTCCAGGCCGAAGTGCTTACGGCCAACCGCAACGCCGCACTCCTCGCGAGGCAGGCCGTCCGCTTCAGGCCCGCCGCCGTAGTGATAGCCGACGAATCCCGTTACCGCGAGCTGCGCGGCGCGCTCAAAGGCGAGCCCGTCAAGGTGTACGCCGGAAAGGAGGCGCTGCGCGAGGCCGCCGCTCTGGATGGCGTGGACACCGCGCTCGTGGCGCTCGTGGGGTTCGCCGGGCTGCTGCCCACGATAAGCGCGATAAAGGCGCGCAAGCGCGTTGCGCTGGCGAACAAGGAAACCCTTGTCGCGGGAGGGGAGCTTGTAAGCCGCCTCGCGTCAGAGAACAACGTCCCTATAATCCCCGTTGACAGCGAGCACTCGGCGATTTTCCAGTGCGTTGCGGGCGAAAGCTGCAACCCGGTGGCCAGAATACTGCTCACGTCCTCCGGCGGGCCGTTCCTCCGCCTTGCGAAAGAAGAGCTGCGCGGCGTAACCGTCAGCCAGGCCTTGCGCCATCCGAGATGGAGCATGGGAGCGAAAATCACGGTCGATTCCGCCACGATGATGAACAAAGGCTTCGAAGTGATTGAAGCCAGCTGGCTGTTCGGGGTCAGCCCCGGCAGGATCCAGGTGCTCGTCCATCCGCAAAGCGTCGTGCATTCGGCCGTGCAGTTCGCCGACGGCGTGGTAAAGGCGCAGCTCGGCGCGCCCGATATGCGCATACCCATACAGTACGCCCTGAGCTGTCCCGCAAGGCTTCCGTCAGGCATCCCCCCGATAGACCTGGCCGAAATCGGCGCCCTGACTTTCGAAGCCCCCGATGAAGACCGTTTCCCCTGCCTGCCCCTCGCCTACGAGGCCATGAGGAGAGGCGGGAACATCCCCTGCGCCGTGAACGCGGCGAACGAGGTGGCGAACCTCGCTTTCCGCGAGAACCGTATAAGGTTCACCGACATAAGCCGGATAATCGCGGAAACCGCAGGCCGAATCCCCCGCCGCCCGGCCGACACCTTGGAATGCCTTACAGACACCGACAGGGAAGCGCGCGCCATAGCCGGAGAACTCGTCAAAGCGCTCTGACCGTGCGACAATCCCCGCGCCTCCGACAGGCAATC
>CAZLLM010000252.1:0-3165 GCA_964560405.1 uncultured Prevotella sp. | reverse complement strand
GGCCTTGCGGGGCTTCCCGCGGGCTACTTGCGCAGTCCCAGTTTCTTGACGATGGCGCGGTAGCGGGATATGTCGCGGTCTTTCAGGTAATTGAGCAGCGCGCGCCGCTTTCCTACCAGACGCACGAGCGACCTTTCCGTGCTATGATCCTTACGGTTAGCCTTCATGTGCTCCGTCAGATGGGAGATACGGTATGAAAATAATGCCACCTGCGATTCTGGCGAGCCGGTGTCAGTATTCGACTTCCCGTATTGTCCAAAGATCTCTTTCTTCTTGTCCTGGTCTAAATACATGAGTGAATTTGAATTATGGGTTAGTCTTTCCGCCGCAATCCCTTGCGTGCGGTGCAAATTTAGGCATTCGCGGGCAAACGGCAAACTCCGGGCGGCGGTTTTGCGGGCTGCGGGCGAGGGGCGCGCCGAAAAGGGCTCCGCGTCCCGCCGTTGTGCGCAAGAAAGTGTAACTTTGCAGCCGCTGCAAAAACGAAGCGCTTAGAATGCAAGACATACGCAACATCGCCATAATCGCGCACGTGGACCACGGGAAGACGACCCTCGTGGACAAGATGCTCATGGCGGGGAAGCTGTTCCGCGACAACCAGAAGACGGGGACGCAGATACTCGACAGCAACGACCTTGAGCGCGAAAGGGGGATAACTATACTTTCGAAGAACGTGTCGATACGCTACAAGGGCGTGAAGATAAACATCATAGACACTCCGGGGCACAGCGACTTCGGCGGCGAGGTGGAGCGTGTGCTCAACATGGCTGACGGCTGCATCCTCCTTGTCGACGCTTTCGAGGGCCCTATGCCCCAGACGCGCTTCGTGCTGCAGAAAGCCTTGCAGATAGGGCTTAAGCCTGTCGTCGTGGTGAACAAGGTGGACAAGCCCGGCTGCCGCCCCGAAGAGGTGTACGAGATGGCTTTCGACCTGATGTGCGCCCTCGACGCCAGCGAAGACCAGCTGGACTTCCCTGTGGTTTACGGCTCGGCGAAGCAAGGCTGGATGGGGCCGGACTACAGCAAGCCCGCCGACGGCATCACTTACCTGCTCGACAAGATAATCGACGCCATCCCCGGCCCGGAGACGCTCGAAGGCACGCCGCAGATGCTCATCACCTCGCTGAGCTATTCCAGCTACACCGGGCGGATAGCCGTGGGGCGCGTGCATCGCGGCGTCCTCACTGCGGGAATGGAGGTGACGGTAGCCCACCGCGACGGCACGATGGAGAAGACGAGGATAAAAGACCTTCAGACTTTCGAGGGGATGGGCCACAAGCACGCCGACAGCGTCCGTAGCGGCGACATCTGCGCGATTGTAGGGCTTGACAACTTCGAGATAGGCGACACCATCTGCGACGCGGCCTGCCCTGAGCCGCTCCCCCCCATCGCCGTCGACGAGCCGACGATGTCGATGCTTTTCACCATAAACGATTCCCCTTTCTTCGGGCGCGAAGGGAGATACTGTACCTCGCGCCACATAGCGGAACGCCTGCAAAAAGAGCTGGAAAAGAACCTTGCGCTGAAAGTGAGGGAGCTTTCGCCCGACAGCTGGCTCGTGTCGGGGCGGGGGGTGCTGCACCTTTCAGTGCTGATAGAGACGATGCGGCGCGAAGGCTACGAGCTGCAGGTGGGGCAGCCGAAAGTGATATTCAAGGACGTGGACGGAGTGAAGTGCGAGCCGGTGGAGGAGCTTACAATCAGCGTGCCGGAGGAGTTCTCCAACAAAATGATCGACATGGTCACCCGCCGCAAGGGCGAGGTTGTGTCAATGGAGGCGCAGGGCGGCCGCGTGAACATAGAGTTCGAGATACCCTCGCGCGGCATCATAGGCCTGCGCACCAACGTGCTTACCGGCAGCCAGGGCGAGGCGGTGATGGCTCACCGCTTCAAGGAATACCAGCCCTGCAAGGGCGAGATAACGCGCCGCCTCAACGGTTCCATGGTGGCGATGGAAAGCGGCACGGCTTTCGCCTATGCCATCGACCATCTGCAAGACCGCGGCCGCTTCTTCATCTCGCCTCAGGACGAGGTTTACGCGGGGCAGGTGGTCGGGGAGCATGTTCACGACAACGACCTCGTGGTAAATGTTACCAAAGCCAAACAGCTCACCAATATGCGCGCGAGCGGTGCCGACGAGAAAGCCCGCATCATCCCCCCGGTAGTGTTCTCCCTCGAAGAGGCGCTGGAATACATCAAAGAGGATGAGTACGTGGAAGTGACCCCCAAAAGCATGAGGATGCGCAAGATTGTCCTCGGCCACACGGAGCGCAAACGCGCCGGCAGGTAATCCGCGGCCTTCCCCCGCCGGGTCAGAGCCGCAGGCCTTGGCCCGCTTGCGCGTTACGCCCCTTTCAAGCGCGCGCCGCCGCGTCCGGCGGGGGTTCATTTCACGGTAACGAAAAGCCA
This sequence comes from uncultured Prevotella sp., assembly GCA_964560405.1. GTDB lineage: Bacteria > Bacteroidota > Bacteroidia > Bacteroidales > Bacteroidaceae > UBA6398. The sequence goes on along the minus strand of CAZLLM010000252.1, from coordinate 756 downwards.
CACGCTTACCGCGATTATCACTCCAAGCACAAGCCTGTCGTAGATTTTCCTGTGGATGTGCCGGATAAGCCGCATGGCTACAAAATTCCCCGCCATCATCATAACCCCTATTATCACGCCGTGCCGCAAGGCATCGAAGCCTAGAAACCCGAGCCTGTGGTACATGCAAGCCCTCACTACGTGCATTGACGCGGCGGCAATCCCCTCGGTCGCCACGAAAGACACCGGCGGCACGCCCAGAGTGAGGAAGACCGAGCTGCTCAGCGGCCCGTACAGGCCTACAAGCCCGTTCACCGCCCCCGTGACCGCGCCGCCCGCGAACATCGTAGCGCGCGCCGGCGGCAGCCGCAGCTTGCCCACGAAAGTCATGCACGTGAACGCCACGAGGCACGCGCAGATTATGCGAGTTATGATGATGTGCGGCGCGATGGCGAACCCGAAAGCCCCTAATGCCGTGAAAGGCAGAGAGAACAGCGAAAACTGCAGCACCTTGCGCCAGCAGATGTGCCGGAAGCCGAACAGGGCTTTCGACACGTTGCTCATGAGCTGCGCCACGGCCGAAACGGGCACGGCCACCTCTACGCCGAAGAAGCTCGTGACAGCGGGGATTATTATCAGCCCCCCGCTGCAGCCCACGGCGCCCGACAGGAAGCCGCCCGCGAAGCCTATCACGACGAAAAGCAGGTCTGCCGACATGACGCAAAATGATGTTTGCGCAAAATTACTGAAAAAATGTGAAACGCCCCCGCCCGGCAT
>CAZLLM010000251.1:0-3168 GCA_964560405.1 uncultured Prevotella sp. | reverse complement strand
CTCGAAGCGGAGCGCGCCAGGTCGCTGGCTTTCCTCGAAAAACATCTGGGATGACCGGGAGCCGCGCCCTCGGTACACGGACGCGGAGGTTCTGCCATGACGTATTTGCTGTTCCTCCTGTTTAGCGGGATATACCTGTCAGTCCTCAGGCAATGCAGGCCCGTCAGCTACCGCAGCCTGCTGCTGTTCGGCTTGCCTTTCATCATAATGTGGGCTTTGCTGATAGGAGGGCAGTACAACGTGGGCACGGATTATGTCGACTACTTACATACGTTCCTCACCGGAGACACGAGATATATCGAGGAAAACAGAGGGGAGTTTCTCTTCTCCGGCATTATGTCTTCCTTGTGGGATGCCGGCATCAGGGGGCAGGGCATCTTCATCGCCTATTCCCTCATCTGGGTTCTGGCTCTCCTGAGAATAATGCACCTGTGCGTCGGAAGCAGGTGGCTGTACCTGTTCCTGTTCGTTTTCATCGTGTTCCCCGGAATGTTCAACAACCAGATGAACGGCCTCCGGCAGTACACGGCCGTTTATGTCCTGACGCTCGGGGCGTTCTTCTTCGCCGACAGGCGGTACAAGCTGGCGGCGGCACTGTTCGTGAGCGCCCCGTTTTTCCATTCTTCCGCCGCGCTCATCATCCCCTTGCTCGCGGTCATGTATCTCCTCGCCGGCCGGTGCAGGCCGGCGTGGCTCGCGGCCTCCATATTCGCGGGAATAGCGGTGAGTTTCCTCACCACCCCGGAATTAGTGATGAAACTGCTCCTGCTGAACCCCGCGGGGGAAATGTATGTGCATTACATGGAAAGCGGCCTCTTTGTGCCGCATCCGCTGTCAGTGAAACTGCCGAAGTACATCTGCCTGCCCCTGTATTTGGCGGCGATATACATATTCACCAAGAAAAGCCCTTTGGACGGACGCGACAGGCGGCTGTTCGCGCTCGGCGTCTTGGCGTACGCCGTTAAGCTGGCGACATTGAGCTACGGAATGATGCACCGCATCGGCATGTATTTCGACATCCTGACATGCGTTCCGCTCGTCTACCTGCTGATATGGCTCTACCGCAACAAACGCTCCGTGCACTATGCGGTGATGGCGTATATGCTCGCGCCCTTCGCCGTGAAAGTGCTTGTGTCAACGAGCGGCGAATACTCTTACGACAATTTCCTGCTGCACCTGTAACCTCCCCGCCCGCGGCGGAGCAGTCCCGGCTGTCCCGCAGACACGCCGCCCCTCATACAAGGCTGTCCTGAGACTTCCGCAAGACAGCCGTAAACCATGCCGTAAGGCCTTTCAGGGCTTTGGGAAATCGCCTACAATAATACAGGGACAGCCAACGTTATATATATTATTAGCGCGGATTTATGATTCAGCCGGACCCGAAGAGCGCAGGCGTCCGCAAGCCCTCCCCGGCGGCGGACATCTCGGTCATCATACCCACGTGCAGGCCGCAAGGCTACCTGTACGAATGCCTCGAATCGCTCGCCCGCCAGACTTTCAGCCCGGAGCGCTTCGAGGTGCTGGTCGTACTCAACGGCGGCAGAGACCCCTACTTCCGGGAGATAGAGGACAGCCTGCGGCGGCTCCCGTTCCGCTCCGCCCTGCTGTACGCCCCCGAAGCCGGCGTGTCAAACGCCCGCAATGTCGGGCTGGACAACGCGAGAGGCGGATACGTCTGCTTCATCGACGACGACGACTTCGTCTCGCCGCGCTACCTCGAAGGGCTTTACCTTACGGCCGCGGGGCGGGAGGGCGCGGTCGCGGCGAGCGACGTAGCCACGTTCCTCCGGCGCGGCGACGACTTCGGGAGAGACTACATCGGGCGGGCCTTCAGGCGGCTCTCGGAAAAGCCCTCCGGCTCGCTGTTCAGGAAGCGCAAGTTCCTTTCCTCAAGCTGCTGCAAGCTGATACCGGCCGGAGTGATAGCCGGGCGGAGGTTCGACACGCGGCTCCGCATCGGCGAGGACGCCCTCTTCATGTTCGCCGTTTCCGACAGGATACGCGCCCTGGCCCTCTCACCCGCGTCCGCCGTCTACTTCCGGCGGCTGCGGCCCGGCTCGGCGCAGCGCGGCGCCACGCCCCTCCGCAGGCGCCTTGCCGACAAGGCGCGCGCCCTCGCCGCCTACACGCGCCTCTGGGCGGGAAGCCCGGCGCGGTACAGCCTGCCGCTCTTCCTCTCCCGCGTGGCGGCGCTCTTCAAGAGGCTCTGACGCGCCCCGCGGCGCATGGGGGCGGCGCGCGAAACAAAAAAACGCTATGACAGATTACGGATTAGTGTCAGTCATCACACCGACGTACAACTCCGGGCGGTTCATCGCCGAGGCCATCAGGTCGGTGCAGGCGCAGACCTACGCAAACTGGGAGATGCTCATAACCGACGACTGCTCCTCCGACGACACCTGCGCCGTCGTCGGAAGATTCGCCGCGCGCGACAGCCGGATAAGACTCTTCCGCCTCGCTGAAAACGCAGGCGCGGGCGCGGCGCGCAACAACAGCATAGAACGCGCCCGCGGACGCTTCATCGCGTTCCTCGACAGCGACGACCGGTGGCTGCCGGAAAAGCTGGAGTGCCAGCTGGCTTTCATGCGCGAAAAGGGCTGCGCCTTGTCATACGCCTCCTGCCTGACGTGCGGCGAGGACGGCGCGCCCGCAGGCGTCATCGTCTGCCGGCGGCGCGAGACCCTCTTCTCCATGAAATGCGACGACGGCATGCCGTTTCTTACCGTAATGCACGACATCCGTAAGACAGGGAAAATCTTCATGCCCATGCTGCGGAAAAGGCAGGACTGGGGCTTCTGCCTGCAGGTGCTGACGGAATGCAGGGTGGCCTGCGGGATCAGGGAGCCCCTGGCTGTCTACCGCGTCAGGCCAGGCTCGGTGTCACGTAACAAGCTGTCGCTCGTGAAGTACAACATCGACGTTTACAGGAAGGTGTTCGGCTACTCAAGGCTCGCCTCGTCCATGTGGTTCCTCTTCCTGTTTATGCCCGCCCACCTTTTCAAGAAACTGCGGCTCAGAATCATGAGCTGCTGGCGACTCCGCCTTATCCGCCCCCGCAGCCTTGCCCCGCCGTCCGCTTCCCCGCTTGCAAAGACATCAATTTCGCCCCCGTTCCGCAAAGACATTAAATAAAAACATGAATATAACGTTAAATAAAAACATGAAAAT
>CAZLLM010000250.1:0-3185 GCA_964560405.1 uncultured Prevotella sp. | reverse complement strand
ATCAAAACACTCTTATATGAGAGTTGACCTATAGATTATAAGACAATTGGGTTTGCAATATAATCATTGATTATCAACGAGTTGCAAAACCCGTTCCGCGCCCGCCCGCGGAGGCCGTTTCCGGGGCGGATTCCGGCCGTTTCAGGGGCTGGCGGGCGCAGCGCCCAGCGGAATCAGTAGCCGAAAAGCTCTTCCTGCGACAGTTTCCGCACGGGGCCGTACTTCTCCAGCCCTTTCATGTCGAGGCTCTTCTCGTCGCCCAAGACCACGTACACGTATTCGCGCCCTTTCACCCACTTCTCCTGGAACGCCCTGACATCGGCCAGCGTCATCGCCTGCGCCTGCCCGAAGAGCTCCCTGCGGGTGTCGGAGGAGAGTCCGAGGTCTTGCGCGGCGAGGAAAGCCCAAAGCACGTCGGACTTGGTTACGCGCTGCGTGCGCAGCCGGCTTATCAGCGATTCTTTCGCGAGGCTGAACGCCTTCTCCGATACGGGCATATTGTTGATGATGCTGCTGAAAGTCTTTATGGCGTCGGGCACTTTGTCGTTCTGCGTCGCGGCGAAGGCGTAGTAATAGTAGGGGTGTTTCAGCCTTGACGGCTCGATGAGGCGGGCGCTGGCCGTGTAAGCGAGCGAGCGCGCCTCGCGCATCTCCTGGAACACCACGGAGTTCATGTCGCCGCCGAAGTAGGTGTTGTACATGTTAAGGAGCGGCCGTACTGCGGGGTCGAACTTCTCGCCGCGGTTGGAGACGGCGCCGAGGAATGTCTGTTTCGCGTCGTACTGGGCGAAATACACCTTGCTCTCGCGCGTTTCCTGCCATTCGAAGCCGGGCGACGGGGGCGCGGGCGACAGCTTGCCGGGGACGCGATGGAGCCGGTTGATTGTCTTTATGAGCGATTCGAGCTTCTCGGGCCCGTAATACAGTATCTTGTGCTCGTAGCTGTTGAGCTTGTGTATCCGGGCGACGAGCTCCTGCGGGTCCGTCCGCGCCAGCTCGGCGGAGGAAAGCACGTGCTTGGACGGCGAGTCCGGGCCGTAGAGGGCGTATTCGGTCAGGCGCCTCAGGTTCGCGCGCTGGTCGAGCTTCGCGTCGGCGCGCGCTTTCAGTATGTCGCCCGCGAGGTTGGCGTAAGCCTCCTTGTCCGCCTGCGCGCCGGCCAGCAGCTCCTCAAGCAGCCGCACCGCCTGCGGCATGTTCTCGTTCAGCCCGCTGACGGTCACATACGTGCGCTCCTCTCCGGCGGAGACGCTGAAGCTGCATGCCAGCTTGTAGAACTCCATGCTGATCTCCCGCAGGCTTTTCCCTGCCGTGCCAAGGTATGAAAGGTAGTCGATGGCTGTCCCTATCGCCTTGTCGTTGTTCGTGCCCGTCTCGAAGACGTAATTCAGCGAGAAGATGTCGTTTGTGGTGTTCTCCTTGTACAGCACGGGAATGCCCGACTTCGCCTCGGCCTGCCGCATGTCGGACTTGAAATCGAGGAACACAGGCTCTATCGGCTTCACGTCCGACCTGAGGATCTCTTGCAAGAACGCGCTCGCGCTGTCGCGGTTCATCACGATTGGCGTGATAGCGGGCTTCTCCATCTTCTTCTCGTCAGGGTCTTCGCCCTGCCGCTTGTAGACCAGCGCGTAGTTACCGCCGAAATAGCGGTTGGCGAAGTCCGTCACCTGCCGTTTCGTGATGGCGCTCATCCTTTCTGCCGCCGACACCACGCTCGCCCAGTCTTCGCCCTTGATGAACGCGGAGACGAACATGTCCGCGCGCCCCTCGTTAGAATCCAGCTGGCTCATGAAGCGCAGCTTGTAGTTGTTCACAGCCGCCTTGAGCAGGCCTTCGTCGAAGTCGCCGCGCTTGAGCTTTTCCATTTCGGCCAGTAACAGGTCTTTCACCTCGTCGAGCGTCTGCCCTTGCTTCGGGACGCCGTAAAGCCCGTAGGCCGCGCCGTCCGCCAGTCCGAAATACTCGGAGCTGCAATAGAGTACTTTCTGCCGCTGCGTGAGGTCCGCGTCGAGCAGTCCCGCCTTCCCGTTGTTCAGCACCGCGTCCACGACGTTGAGAATGTCGTCGTTTTCCGGCGACGAGGGGATGCGCCACGCCAGCGCGACTCTTTCGGCTTCCACGCCCCTCACTTCCTTTACCGCAGGCTCTTTGAGCGGGTTCTCTTTCAGCTTCGGGCGCGCAGGCAGGCTGGGGTTCGCCCGCAGGCCGCCGAAATGCTTGTTGAGGATTCCGACCGTTTCGTCAGGGTCTAAGTCGCCCGACATGCAAATCGCGATGTTGTTGGGTACGTACCATGTCTTGAAGTAGTTCTTGATGTTCGTGATTGACGGGTTCTTCAGGTTCTCCTGCGTCCCCAGCACGGTCTGCGTCCCGTAAGGGTGGTCGGGGTAAAGCGCGCTCAGGGCCGCCTCTATTATTTTGCGGTTGTCGTTTGTCAGCGACATGTTCTTCTCCTCGTAGACAGTTTCCAGCTCCGTATGGAATCCGCGTATTACCGGGTTCTGGAAACGGTCGGCCTGGATGCGGGCCCAGTTCTCTATCTGGTTTGAAGGGATGTCTTCCGTGTAGACCGTTTCGTCGTAGCCGGTGTAGGCGTTGGTCCCCGTCGCGCCGATGCCGGCCATAAGTTTGTCGTACTCGTTGGGGATCGCGAACTTCGACGCCTCGTATGAGATGCTGTCTATCTGGTGATAAACAGCCTTGCGCTCCGCTTCGCCGGAAGTCTTGCGGTAGACTTCGAACAGGCGCTCGATCTCGTCTAACAGGGGCTTCTCGGCCTCGTAATTGGTCGTGCCGTAATGGGTCGTCCCTTTGAACATCAGATGCTCAAAGTAATGGGCGAGGCCGGTTGTCTCGGCAGGGTCGTTTTTGCCGCCTACGCGCACCGCTATGTAAGTCTGGATGCGCGGGGTTTCCTTGTTCGCTGTAAGATAGATTTTCAGGCCGTTGTCCAACGTGTAAATCCTCGTTTGCATCGGGTCGCCGGGAACCGACTCGTACTTGAACGGAGACGGCTTTGTGCAAGCCCCGAGCAGCAGCACAGCCAGGGCGGCGTGCAGGAATAGAATTGTTTTGCGCATGACTGTTGATTTTTTTGACGCGGCAAAAATAACACAAATATTACGGAAAACGGTTGTCCGTAAAAAGTATCGGAACTGTACCGTTAAGGCTTGCGCAATCCC
>CAZLLM010000249.1:0-3186 GCA_964560405.1 uncultured Prevotella sp. | reverse complement strand
GGAGATGAGCAGGCGTTGGCATTGGCCTGCGGAGGAGCGCGGCAGTGCCGCAGTAAATATGAAACAGTTAAAAAACCGTAAAGATTTAACATCCCGCTTCCCTTTCTGCATGCGGCAGTTAAACTTTTCCCGTCTGGCGCAGTCAAAATAGCGGTTTCACGACAGGCACGCCGGATGCCTGTAATCAGGGGACGTATGAAAAACAACATCAAGAAGACGTGGTTTCTGCTGCTGGCGATGTTCTCGTTTGCGGCGGCGCGGGCGCAGTACACGGTAACGGGGAAAGTGGTTGAAAAAGGAAGCGGGAAAGCCATCGAACTCGCGACAGTCCAGCTTCTGTCAAGCAGAGACTCCTCCTACGCGGGCGGCACGGGGACTGCCAAGACAGGCAGTTTCACCATCAGAAGCTCCAAAGCCGGAAGATACATAATAAAGGTTTCGTACATCGGATACACGACGCTGTACCGCAACGTTACGCTGGGGGAGTCGAAGCCCGCGGTGTCTCTCGGCACCATCTCCTTGCAGCGGGATGTCATCCAGCTCGACGGCGCCACGGTTACGGCCAAGGCTCCAAAAGTGGAGATGAAAGCAGACACGTTCCAGTACAACGCCTCGGCGTACCGCGTTCCCACAGGCTCTACGCTCGAATCGCTTGTGGAGCAGCTGCCGGGCGCGGAGGTGAGTGATGACGGCTCGATAACGATTAACGGCAAGACGGTGTCGCAGATACTTGTTGACGGCAAGGATTTCTTCCGCGGCGACACCAAGATTGCCATGAAAAACCTGCCCACCGAGCTTGTTGACAAGATAAAGGCGTATGACAAGAAAAGCGACTACGCCGAGCAGACCGGCGTGGACGACGGCGAGGAGGAAACTGTAATCGACCTTTCCCTGAAAGAGAAGCTCAAGGAGAACTGGGTGGGCAACCTTGACGCTGGGGCCGGGACGAAGCGCCGCTATTCGGCGAACCTGTTCGCGAACCGCTTCACCGACTATGACCGCGAGACGCTCCTCGGCAGCATGAACAACGAGAACGACCGCGGGTTCCGCTGGGGGCGCGGCGCCGGAAGCGGCCTGCAGGCCATGAAAAACGCCGGGGTAAGCGTCGACTGGTCGAACAGGAAAGAGGAGCGCGAACAAGGCCATTTCGAAATAAACGGCAATCTGCGCTGGAATCACAACAATACGGACAACCAGACTCGCTCCAACTCCGAGATGTTCCTCAACAACAGCTCCTCGTCCTCGTTCTCCAATTCGCGGAGCGGCAATTACAGCCGTGCCACAAGCGTGAACGGAGGGCTGGGGATAGAATGGAACCCCGACACCATGACAACCGTGACCTTCCGCCCGAACTTCTCGTATTCCGAATCCGACAACTGGTCGCAAAGCCGCACGGCGACGTTCAATTCCGACCCTTACGACGTGCCGGGAGCGGACGACCCTCTTGAAGGCGTCTTCCAAGACACGCTTCCGGCTCTCAAGGACATTACGGTGAACACCAACCACCGGCTGTCATCAGGAGACAGCAGGTCGGCTTCCTTCAGCGGAGAAGGGATGGTCGTGAGGAGGCTCAACAGCAAAGGGCGCAACGCCTCGTTATCTTTCCAGGGAGAATACGGCAGCACGAAAAGCCGCAGCTTCTCGCGCAGCGACATACAGTATTTCCAGCTCAGCGAAAGAGGCAGGAGCCAGTTCTCAAACCAGTACACCAACAGCCCGTCGAAAAACTGGAGCTTCGGGACGAGGCTGAGCTACAGCGAGCCTGTCGTGGAAAACCTGCACGCGCAGGTGAGCTACCGGTACGACTACTCCTATTCCGACAACGACCGCTCGCTCTACCAGCTCGACTCGCTTGCAGGCTGGCGCGACATGTACAGCCCGCCCCTCGGCACGTACCCTTCCGAAGCGGACTCGCTGCGCTATGCGCTTAACATGCGCAACAGCCAGTACGCGACCTATAAAAACTATACTCACAGGGTTTCCGCCGGCCTGAGATACAACACAAAGGAAATCCAGGCGCACGCGGCTGTCGACATCATTCCGCAGCACACAAACCTGAACTACCAGAAAGACCGCCTCGACACTGTCGTAACGCGCAACGTGCTGAACATCTCGCCCAACATACGTCTGCGCTACAAAATCTCGGAAACCTCGCAGCTCGACTTCCGCTACCACGGCTCCTCCTCGCAGCCGTCTATGACAGACCTGCTCGATGTCACTGACGACTCCGACCCCCTTTACATATCGCGGGGGAACCCGGGGCTGAAGCCGTCGTGGACCAACAGCCTCAACTGTTTTTACAACAACTACATCGTTGACCGGCAGCAAGGCTGGATGACCAACGTGAGGTTCAGCCAGACATCTAACAGCATAAGCAACGCGATACACTACGACGAAAGGACGGGCGTAAGGACAACCCGCCCGGAAAACATAAACGGGAACTGGGACTTCGGCTCCGACATCATGTTCCACACGGCTTTCGGCACTGAGAAAAGCTGGAACTTCTCCACGTTCACAAACCTGAACTACTCCAACAGCGTGGGCTACGTCAGCACGGGCAACGACACGGTAAGCCGCAAGAACGTCACGAAAGCCCTCCGGCTCGGCGAAAACCTCCACGTGAGCTACCGCACCGGCCTCGTGGAACTGAGAGTGAACGGCGGCCTCAATTACCAGCACTCGCGCAACAAGCTGCAGTCAAACGCCAACCTTGACACATGGAACTTCAACTACGGCGCGAACGCCAACATAACTTTCGACTGGAACCTTCAAATATCCACCGACATAAGGATGAACTCCCGGCGGGGCTATTCCGACAAGTCAATGAACACCAACGAACTCGTATGGAACGCCCAGATCTCGCAGAGCTTCCTCAAAGGCAACGCCGCCACGCTGTCGTTGCAGCTTTACGACATACTGCACGAGCAGAGCAACATCTCGCGCACCATTAACGCGCAAATGCGTTCCGACACATGGAACAACAGCATAAACTCCTACATCGAGCTGAAATTCCTCTACCGCCTCAACATCTTCGGCGGCAAGCGCGCTTCCGGGAACGAAGACAACAATATGCGCGGCCCGAGGAGGATGCCCGGCGGCAGGCCGCCTATGCGCCCTGCCCCTGTCATGTGACAAAATAATTAAGGTCAGCCCGATATGAAATCAGGAAAAGGCAAGCGCCCCGCC
>CAZLLM010000248.1:0-3212 GCA_964560405.1 uncultured Prevotella sp. | reverse complement strand
TCAGAAGTAAGCGGCTTCGCTGCCGGTGATGTCGCTGACAAGGGCGTTGGCAAGGCTGCTCGCGCCGATGCGGAAAAGGTCGCGCGTGAGCCATTCGCCGCCGAGAGTATCCTTTACAATTGTGTAGTACCCCACGGCATCAGGCACTGTCCTTACCCCGCCGGCTATTTTTATGCCTGTGCGATTCCCCGTCTTTTCGTAGTAGTCCTTTATTGCTGTGCAAACGGCATAGACTGCCGCCGGCGTAGCTCCTTCGGAAGCCTTCCCCGTAGATGTTTTGATGAAATCCGCGCCGCAATACATGGCGAAGACGGCTGCTTTTCTGATGCTTGCGGCGTTTTGCAAGACTCCCGTTTCGATAATTACCTTGAAAGTGCGTCCGCCGCAAAGGTTTTTCATTTCGGTGAGCTCATCGGCGGCGCATTCGTAATCGCCGGCAATGAACCTGCCCATGTTAAGCACCGCGTCGATTTCCTCCGCGCCGTCCTTTATGGCGAGCGAGGTTTCAACGCACTTCACTTCGGGAAGCATCTGCGAAAACGGGAAGCCGCCCGCCACGCATACAGTCTTGACATCCGCTTCGAGCGACTGGCTCACGAGAGCCGCAAAGTTCGGAAAAGTGCATACGGCGGCAACATCAGGCAGTTCGGGGTAAACGTCCGCAAAGCCGTTCACCTTTTCAACCAATGCGAGAACGCTGTCATCATTGTCCGTGATATTCAGTGACGTGAGTTCGGTGGAGCCGAGCAGGAAGCGTTTCACATCGTCGTTGTCGTTTTCGCGGGAGTGCCGGGCGGTTATTGACGCGGCGGCGGCCGCCGCCTGCCCGTCGCTCAGCGGTGCGTCATACGCGGCAAGCGCTTCGGCGATAGTGCTGTGCGGGATGCCGCTCCGGGTGTCGCCGCCGCGCTCGCCGCCGTCTTCGCAGGCGCGTCCTCCGCCGTGGCGGCAGGGTCGTTTTTCTTCTGGTGTCATGTTATTTGTCCGCTTTTCGGTTTATTTATGGTATGTTCTTAATATCTACCCATGCCGGATTGAATCCGATGTTTTCAAGCAAGTCATTTTTCAATAAGGTGGGAGGCTTCTTTATACTGAATTTAGAGGCTTTCTTAGGAACTTGAGTATGAATTGTGAACTGGGAGCCGTGCGGTTGCCAAGTAAAACGAATTTCCCCATTGTCTATACTTTTGCCAATGAAGTTTCCGTTGGCGTTTACTTCCCAGATGTAATCGCTTGTGCGGTATCTGATGTTTTCTTCTTCAAAGAGGCAGTATGAAAGTAAGTCATAAGAGCGTATTAGAACAGATGTTCGCAGTATATTGTAACGTTCTTGTGCAATGTTGATTCGCTCGTTCCAAATTCCAAGCACGGCTTTTCCTGTTTTTTGTATGTCCTTGTGAGGATTTGATATGCCGTAAGAATAATCAGGTGAGCAACGTCCGCTAATCAACCTTACGGTTTTTGCTGAAAATGGGTCAGCGTTTTTTACTGTTTTCATTGACCACGCCATATTCTCCAATGTAACATCCGCAATACCTATTGGAGAGTCAAGGTGCGTCCCTTTTATTGCTTCAGAAAATGCATCTCCCCAATCAGAACCGCTGATATCTTTTCTCCCGATATAAAGCAAATATACCAAATGGCCTCCGATTTGGATTATTACGTTATTTGGAATATCCCCCAATGGGTACAGTTCCAATGTACGCAGCTTGCCGCTGTCGCGAAGTTTGGGGTGTTTCATTTTATTTGCGTAATAGAGCGTCTATTTTCCTTGCTATCGCCCGTATCATCGGGACGGCGACGGCGTTTCCCGTCTGCCGCCGTATCTCGCTGTAAGGGACTGCGATTTTGAAACTGTCAGGGAAGCCTTGCAGCCGCAGGAGCTCTCGCGATGAGGGGCGGCGCACACCGTTCACTAACAAGTAGTTGTAAGAAGCTCCCGTGCGGAGCGCGCAGGCGTAATCGAGTACGGAAACGTTGCCCGATTTGTTCTCGTGCCATACGGAGGGGTAGAACACATGTTTTCCCTTAACGCTCGCTTGACGTTTTCCGGCAATGCGTTCTGAGGCGAAAAGGGAGCGGTCTGCGGCATTATCGGGTTCGAGGACGCTCGCAAGGCTGTATGGCCGCGTTGGGAAATCGAAGCTGAACGCTTCGGCGCGGCGCGGGTTGAGAAATCCCGCGACAACCACCCTTTCCCTTTTTTGCGGGAGCCCGAAGTCCAATGCGTTCAGCACTTTCCACTTCACGTGATACCCCAATGCGTCGAGCGTTTGGAGAATGACGGAGAAAGTGCGCCCCTTGTCGTGCGTCGTAAGCTGTTTGACGTTTTCCAGCAGCAGGACTGCCGGGCGATGCCGCTTCAAAATCCTTGCCACCTCGAAAAACATCGTGCCGCGAGTGTCTTCAAATCCTTTCATTTTCCCCATGATGCTGAACGCCTGGCATGGGAACCCCGCCAGCAGGAGGTCGTGAGAGGGGATGTCGGCCGCAGGGATGCGGGTAATGTCCCCGTGAGGACGCACGTTGAAGTTCGCCTCGTAGGTGTCGCAGGCGGCCTTGTCCCATTCAGACGAGAACACGCACTTGTAGCCCATTTCATCGAAAGGGATGCGCATTCCGCCGATGCCGGCGAAAAGGTCTATGAATTCAGGGCTTGGCATTGTTTCATTCCTTGTTTTTGGTGTCAATGCAAATGGTCACAGGGCCGTCGTTAAGCAGACAGACTTTCATGTGTGCGCCGAAAAAGCCTGTTTTGACGGGCTTTTGCATGCCATGTTCCAACGCTTTGCAGAATTTGTCGTACAGAGATGCCGCCGTCTCGTGTCTTGCGGCGCGGGCGTACGACGGGCGGTTGCCTTTCTTGCAGGAGGCCAAAAGTGTGAATTGGCTTACTACGAGCGCCTCGCCGCCTGTTTCATTGACCGAAAGATTCATAACGCCTTTGTCATCATCGAAAATGCGCAGGCCGCATATTTTCTTGACGAGCCACGTTATGTCTCTCTCGTCATCACCGTTCTCTACGCCTAAAAGCACGAGGAGTCCGCGGCCTATCCCGCTTTTCGGACGGCCTTCGGCTTCTGCGCTTGCGCGTGATACACGTTGTATTACAGCTCTCATTTGCGGCGGTTAAGATGCGGGGTGGATGCAAATTTACTTGTTTGCCGGCAAATCAGCGTGTCCCTGCGGCGGTCCGGCTTCGCGGAACGCGC
>CAZLLM010000247.1:0-3222 GCA_964560405.1 uncultured Prevotella sp. | reverse complement strand
CGGGCGGAAGCGGGGGCGGGCTCTTCGCGCCCGGCTACGCGGGGCCGGAAGGCGCGCGCTCCTGCCGCAGCATCCCCAGCCGGGCGAACATGCCTCGGTAGAGGAGGGCTTTTTCCCCGAAAGGCATCGGGTATGCGCGGCTGCTGCTGGGCATGCGGAAGAAGAGGAGCCGCCTGCCGTCCGCCTCGAAGCATGTGCAGCCGCCTGCTTCGGGCACGCCGGCCCCCAGCTGCCTGCCCGCCTCTTCGGCGGCCTTGCGGCCTGCCGCGGCGACGGCGCGGCACTGCGGCATCGCCCGGACGAGGGCGGGCAAGTCGGCAGGCTTCTTTATTTCGAGGAACTTGTCGGAGGCGTTCCCTTTCAGCCGCACCGCCTCGGCCGCCGTGTCGTATAGCGCGATGCCTTTCTCTTCGAGCAGGGCCGTTATAGCGTCGCGGCGGAAGCGGCGGTTTTCCACGTCGGCGAAAAAGTGCCTGTCGCCCTTGAATATCTCGCCGAATATGCGCCACATGTCGTTGTTGAAGTTGGGGTAGAAGAACTCCATCGACCACCGTTCCCTCGGAGGAGGGAAGCTGCCGAGCATCAGAAGCCGCGCCGACGGGGGGATGAAGGGCTTGAGGGGGTGGATGTCTGCCATGTCCGCGGATTTTCAGGGGTGTGCGGCGTCAGCACTTTTTCGGCGCGAAGTTCACTCCGGCGTACACGTTCACAACCGCGATGGCATTGTTCACGGAAAACCTGCTCTTGTTGTAGTTGTAGAAATGCACGACCGAAGACGCTCCGAGGAAGAAACGGTTTGTGTTCCACACCAGCCCCATGCGGGTTATCGTGTCGAAATTGAATGTTCTGCGCTTGAAGAGCACGCCCCTGCCGCCGGACGCCTCCCCTTTCGCGGACTTGCAGCCGGCCGCCGGAGCCAGCGAAACGGAACACAGCATATTGGGGGCGAAGACCCAATTGTAGGCATAGCCGAAGTTTATGCTGTAGTCGTAATATTTTATTTTTGCTGAATTTCAGCTCGTCGTACAGCCATACGCCCGTCTCACCTCCTGTGACAAGCGGCTCTGGCAGGCGCGTATAGTCGAAGTCCAGCGACTGGCGCGAGCAGATGAACCCCAGCTTCCACGTGCCGCAGCTCCTGCGCTGCACGGTGCTCTGCCCGTATGCGGCGGGGTAGGAGAAACGCTCAAAAAACTTCATCGCATCTTACCTGCACATTCCTCTTGCGCCCGGAATAAACGGCGGCAGTCCGCGCGCAACCGCCCGCGGCCTGCATGATTAGCCGTGCGGACATGCCGTTCCGGTTACAGCTTGCCGAGTATGCGGTCCATGCACCAATTGACCGAAGTCGCGCTCACGCTGTCGCAGTCGCAAATCGCCTTGCCCTGCAGATGCTCCACCACAAGCCTTATCAAAGGCAGCTGGACGTGCTCCGGGTTCGTCACGATTATCTCCTCATGGCCCTGCGCCGTGCTGAGCCTTATCGGGCGGTAGACAAAAACGGAAAAGCTAAGCTGCCCCTTGTCGCCTATCACCTCGATGCAGTCTTCTTTGGCGGATTCGTGCGCGACGAAGCACCACGAGCCGGAGCCGGGCAGCCCGGAAGCGAAGCGGAACGCCGCGCTCACGGTGTCTTCCGTATCATACAGCCCGGCGCGGTTGCCGCAATACCCCTTAGCTTCCACTATCGGCCCGAAAATCTCTTGGAGGACGTCAATCTGATGAGGCGCGAAATCGTAGAAATACCCGCCGCCGGCTATGTCGGGCTGGACGCGCCACGGCAGGTTCCGGCTGCTGTAGTCGAGATCCCGCGGAGGGGCGGCGAAACGCAGCTGCACGTTTATCACCTTCCCCACCCTTTCCTCGTCAATAAGCTGCTTCACTTTCCTGAAATAAGGCAGATAGCGCCTGTAATACGCCACGAAGCACGGCACGCCCGTTTTCTCCGCAATGCGGTTTATCCGCCCGCAATCCTGGTAGTTCGAAGCGAGGGGCTTCTCGACATAAGCCGGTTTCCCCGACTTCATGGCCATAATCGCGTAGGTCGCGTGCGTGGAGGGAGGCGTTGCGATGTAGATCGCGTTCACTTCCGGGTCGTCTATAAGCTCCTGCGGGTCGGTGTACCAGCGCGGTATCCCGTGCCGTTCCGCATACGAGCGCACATTGTCCTTGCTGCGGCTCATCACCGCCGCCACGCGGGATCCTTCGATGAGCGAGAACGCCGGGCCGCTCTTCTTCTCGGTCGCCTCGCCGCAGCCGATGAACCCCCATACTACCGTACTTTCCATAATGACACGCAAAGGTAGACTTTTTTCGTATCTTTGCCGTCAGGCAAGACGAAAAACGCGCAAAATGAAAGAGACCGATATTGAAATGCCTGACATCTCGCTCGTCCGAAGCGTGAAAACAGGCATAAGGGCCGTCGCAGGCAGCGCCAAAGCCCTCGCCCGCGGCCTTGCCGCGCCTGCGCTGCTCACGGCGGCGGCTGTGACGGCGACAATATGCGGCGAAACAGGAGAGGTCAAGGTAGACCCTAACCTCTATGTGCCTTACCATGAACTGTCGTGGCTTTACATCGCGAAATATGTCGGAGGAACCGCTTTGTCGCTTCTGTTTTTCATGCTGTGGCGCGGCTGCGCGTTCCTCCTGCTGCCCTCGCCGGGCAAGGCGGAAGCGGCATCCGGCGGCAAGCCCTTCCGCGCAAGCGACTTCCTGTATTCGGGGCTACGCTTCGTGCAGTTCTGCATGCTCGCGTCTTTCGTTTTCGGGCTTCCCGGCGCCGCGCTCGTGTACCTGTGCGTAACGGTTAGCGCATGGTTCTGGACAGTGGCGGCAATCTACATGGCCTTCGTTTCTGTCCCCCTGTACATCTCCCTTTATGAGTACATGACGGCTGACACGAACTTCCGCGGCGCGTTGAAGAAAGCGTTCCGATACACAACTGTGCAATGGGGAAGAATCTTCCTGCGGCTGCTCCTCGTGAATGCGGCGGCCGCCGCGTTCATCCTGCTCTTCGCCGCCCCCGCAGCGGCGCTGGCGTCAGGCGTTTACGACAACGCCGTCGCAGTGGCGGTAAACGGTTCAAGCCCTACGCCCGCAATGGTCTACGTGCTGGAATGCGCGGCCGCATTCATCGGGACTTTGCTTTCCCTCCTCGTCTTGCTCGCCGCCACATCGGTGCTGATGCGTTTCTTCGACGATGCCGGGAAATATGCGGACTAT
>CAZLLM010000246.1:0-3232 GCA_964560405.1 uncultured Prevotella sp. | reverse complement strand
GGGGCGCGTCAGCCGGCGGCCGCGCTCTTTTAACCCGCGCGTTTCAGGGCGGAAGCGAAAAAAGTTGTACTTTTGGCGGGCAAACCACCTATACGCCGAACTATGGCAGCAAGCGAGAAAACCGTAAGGCAGATAAAGCGCGCGATAAGCAGGATAGCCGCCAGATTCCCCGCTTCGGAGGAAGCGGAGCCGATGACCGACATTTTCCTGCGGGTGAACCGGGAGACGGGCGAGATGCTGGCGCTTGACGGCGACGGCCGCGAGCTTGACCGCTGCACCGTGGAGGAATGGGCGGGCGGCAGCGGCGGAGCCTTTCTTGCAGGCGTACAGCCTGCGCTGCGGCAGTGCCTGCATGACATGCGCCCCGTCCTGCTCGGGATGGGGGTGATGAAGCCTTTTTCGTTCAGCCTGTCCGACGAATGCGGAGGGGCGCCGCGCAGGCTCTGCGTAGTGGACGACGAGACGCCGCTCGCGGGCGGCGGGCTCATGAAAGACTTCGACAGGAAAATGGACGCTTTCCTGGAGAGGCTCATGAAAAGCTGACGGCCGTGCGGCTTCATGCGGAACATACGCTTGACGGCAGGATGGATCTCGTTATCGACATAGGCAACTCGGCGGCGAAGTTCGCGGTGTTCGACGGGGACGGAATAGTGTGCCGCGAGACATCGCCTAACGATGACCTCGCGCCGTTCGGCAGGCTGCTCGCCAGCCACGACATACGGCGCAGCATAGTCTCCACCGTCGCGGGGCTGAAAGGGGAGGCGCGGGCTCAGCTCGGCTCCGCGGGACTGCCCGCGTTGCTGCTCGACGAGGCGTCCGCGGCGGAATTCAACAGGCGGCACGGCCTTCCGCCCGAAATGGGGAGCGACCGCCTCGCGGCGATAGCGGAGGCGAGGGCGGAGTATCCCGGAAGGGACGTGCTCGTGGTGGACAGCGGCTCGTGCATAACGTATGAGTTCATTTCGCGGAGCGGCGCGTATCTCGGAGGTAACATCTCGCCCGGAATATACATGCGGCTCGCGGCGATGCACTCCGGCACGGAGCTCCTCCCGGCGGTGAGCCTTGCAGGCGACACGCCCATGATAGGCTACGACACCTGCACCGCGATGCGCGCGGGGAGCGTGCTGGGCGCGAATTACGAAATAGAAGGGTACATACGCCGCTGGCGCAGGGAGCGCCCCGGCATGCTGGCGGTGATAGCGGGGGAGGGCTTTACCGACATTGACCCCGGAGGGGCGGAAATAGTGTTCGACCGCGACCTCGTGCTTAAAGGGCTCCGCCGCATCCTGCTCGAAACGGAGGAAAGGGGCGGCGCGCCGCCTGTAAACAACAAACGATGAACCGGCACTTTATAAAACTGGCAGGCGCGGCGGCGGCGGTCATGGCGGCCGCTTTCTCCGCGGCGCAGAACGGGAGCAACTCGCCTTACTCGCGCTACGGGTTCGGCGTTCTCAGCGACCGTGCGCAGGGCTTCAACAAAGCCTTGGCAGGCACGGCCTTCGGCTTCCACGACCCTGCGCAGATAAATCCCCAGAACCCTGCCTCGTACTCGGACGCCGACTCCCTCACGATGATTTTCGATATAGGGCTGACGTTCCAGAACGCCAACTTCAAGCAGGACGGCCGGAAGAAGAACGCGCACAACACTTCCGTCGATTACATGAACATAGTTTTCCGCGCCTGCCGCAACGTGGGGATGTCGGTGGGTCTCGTGCCTTACAGCTCCATCGGCTACTCTTTCACGAACCAGCAGACGCTGCCCGACATAGACGGCACGGGCGAAAAGGCGGCCGCCACCAGCTACAACGGCGACGGAGGCCTGCACGAGGCCTACTTCGGCGTGGGCTGGAAGTTCGCGAAAAACATTTCCGCCGGAGCCAACTTCGGCTACCTGTGGGGGGATTACAGCCACAGCGTGCAGGCCTCTTTTTCCGACGCGGACATACGGCAGTACGCCCGCGTGTACTCCGCCGACATAAGCACTTACAACCTGGACTTAGGCGTGCAATACGACCAGCCGCTCTCGCGGAACGACTTGCTCACTTTCGGGGCGGCGTATTCCTTGGGGCACGGCGTGGATTCCAAAGCCATGTTCGTGAACGAAATGCTTGACGCTTCCGGCGGGGTCTCCGCGGGCGACACCGTGAACGTGGG
Source organism: uncultured Prevotella sp. (assembly GCA_964560405.1). Taxonomy (GTDB): domain Bacteria; phylum Bacteroidota; class Bacteroidia; order Bacteroidales; family Bacteroidaceae; genus UBA6398. Next base: position 1,078 of record CAZLLM010000246.1, on the reverse strand, counting down.
GAACGCCTTCGAACTGCCGCACGGTTTCGGGGCGGGGCTCGTGTGGAATCACCGCGGCCGCTGGAAAGCGGGCTTCGATTACTCATGCCAGCTGTGGAAGAACGTGAAATTCCCCAGGATTGTCAGCCGGGACGGCGCGGAGACATTCAAGTCCGCGACGGGAGCCTTCGACAACCGGCACCGTTTCTCGCTCGGGGCGGAATTCCTGCCTAACAGCCTCGGGCTGCGCTATTCCGACCACATTCGCTACCGGGCGGGCGTTTCCTACGGCACGTCTTACACCAGGGTGAACGAAAACAGCGGCGCGAAGGACATAACCGTAAGCCTCGGCGTGGGGCTTCCGATAGCCAACATCATAAACAACCGCTCCATTCTCAACATTTCCGCCCAGTGGGAGCATATACGCCCCGACGAAAGCCGTCTGCTCACCGAAAACTATCTGCGCATCTGCATTGGGATTACGTTCAACGAAAAGTGGTTCCAGAAGTGGAAAGTAGAGTAGCCGGGCTGTTCGCGCTCGCCGCCGCGGCTCTGTCAGGCTGCGGCTCCGACAGGACGCCCATGGCGCCGGCCGTGAGGCAGCGCGATTCGATGGCAGTGATGACAACGCACGGCGTGTCGAAGATGATTTCCGACTCCGGGGTGATAAAATACAAGATAGTGGCCGAACACTGGAGCGTGTACGACCGCACAAACCCGCCCCGCCAGACTTTCATGAACGGCATCTTCATGCAGAAGTACGACCCGGCTTTCCGCACCGAAATGTACCTCACGGCCGATACCGCGTACTGTTACAGCCAAAACCTTTGGGAGCTGCGGGGCAGGGTGGAGGTGCGCAAGAAGAACGGCGTGGTTTTCAACACCGATGAGCTCTTCTGGGACATGGGCAAGCATGAGGTCTATTCGAGCAAGTACATGCACGTGCAGACCCCTGACGAGGAGCTGGAAGGCGTAGGCTTCCGTTCCGATGAGGAGCTTACAGATTATGTGTTCTTCAATTCGGCGGGCGAGTTCCCGATGCCCGAGGAAAAAGGGCAGGAGGACTCGACCGTGCGTTTGCCGGAAATCCCGCCGCCCG
>CAZLLM010000245.1:0-3235 GCA_964560405.1 uncultured Prevotella sp. | reverse complement strand
CTGTCGTAGCGTTCGCCCTGCAAATGCGCGTAGACAAGGACTGTGTACTCGTTCTCCGTCTGATAAAAGGAACCTTCTGCCTCCTGCGCAGAACCCGTTCTGCCGCTGTCGGGAACAAAGAGGTAAAGATAGTTGTAATAGCCCTGCTTCATGAGGATTTCGACGACGTATTCCTGCTGCTGCGCGTCATACCTCATCTTGTATTCCGGCGCAAAGTCATATCCTGTCCACTGTCCGCAAACGTAAAAGTCCCCACCCGCCAGTTCCGGCATAGCGAGCGAGAAATGCGTTATCACGTATTCGCTCTGCCAGTCGTTGTCGGCGTTAGCCTCATTGCGTATTACATAAGAACCGTTCTGTTCTGGAGAGTTCACGTAATTCCCTCGTTTTTCTCCGACATAAAGCACCGCATGATAGTAAGGCGGGAACCAGCGCAGGATGTCCACGCCCATTGTCGGTTGGTGCAAGTTCAGGACTTCGAATTTCCTGTACTCGTTTCCGGCATCGAATATGAGTTCTCTGCAATGTTCCCACCTTAGGCCGTTAGCGTCGCGGTAGTCGGCGGACGGCGCGATGACAGCGTTGTCGTAACGCTTATTTTGCAGCACTTGCACGAAAATTTCACGCTCAGGGTCGCGCACTTCTACGTCGCCGAAGTTCAGAGAAACGCCTACCTGCTGGTGCGAGCCGTTGTAGTCGATGTCAGTGTTGGTCGTGACAGTCGCGCCAACGCCCATTTTGGCATCCACTACGGAGAAGCAAGCCTCGGCGACGGGGCTCTCCGCGCCGCCGTCCTCGTAGATTGTAACGCGGTAGTTCCCCGAAAGCAGCGGTCTTACATAACTGTTGGGGAATTCCAGCGTGTAATGCGTGTATTGCACGGTTGTATTCATGCTCTGCACGTGGTTTTCTATGGGCACTTCGAGATTTGTCCCTGTCATGTAGTCGCTTTCGAAAAGACTTTCCGTCGTATTCCAGTCGCGGTCGCAATGCTCCAATTTGTAGAGATAACGCACATATTCGTGTGTCATATCATCGAAAGAAACCGACACCTTGTCGTCCGAGTCAAGCGAAATTACAGGAGGAAGCGACCTGTCGCCGTCTGCCACAGTTTCCACTGTACGGATATGCTCCACAAAAGACCTGCTGTGTTGCGCCATTGCGCCCGTACCCGGCAATGCCACGAGTAAAGCCAGCGCAAGCGCTTTTCCCGCCAGTCCCGCGTTTTTCTTCACCTGCCGTAATCCCATCTCGCCTGCGCACTTTAACATATAGCTGAATGCCGACTCGTACTCGTTGGGAATAATCCCGTCGAGTATCGCGTCCTTTATCCGTGATTTCAGTTCGCCCACCTCTTTGCATGGAGGAAGCCCGAATAACTCCATAATCTCCTCGCCGCGTACAGGAGGCTGGAAATTGCGTATTCGGTCTTTCTCCTCAATGTCTTTCAGCTTCCGGCGCACCAGTTTGAAATTGTCAAGAAAAGCCCGCTTGCGCTGCCTGTTACGGCTCGTAACGTCGGCCTCGCAAAGGAGCATGAGGTCGTCAATGTCGTCGCCCGCGTCGAAAAGCAGCCTGCGCACTGCACTGTCCGTAACTTCGTCATCAGCGATTGCAATAGGGCGCATATGCAAGTCCACCAATTTCTCGACATATCTCACCGTCTCGCCAAGAGGCAGCTTAAGCCGCCGGAAAACCGTCCCCGTCATACGGCGGCTTGCCGCGTTATGGTTGTGGAAAGTCCAGCCGTTGAGGGCATCCCACCTTTTGGCGGACGTTTTCCCTACGTCATGCAGCAGAGCAGCCCAGCGCAGCCACAGGCCGCCGCCTTTCGCGGCTACGTTGTCGAGAACTTCAAGAGTATGGTAGAAATTGTTCTTGTGCGACGCTTTCCCGTGCGACTCCACTATGTCAAGCGCGGAGAGTTCCGGCAAAAAATACTCTAACAGCCCGCTGCGCTGCAAATCCACAAAACCTTTCGACGGCACGGACACCATTATAATCTTGTTAAGCTCGTCAGTAATGCGCTCGCAGCTCACTATCGCTATCCGTTCTGCGTTCCTTTCGAGTGCGGAAAAAGCCTCGTCGTCAATATGGAAACCCAGCTGCGCGGCGAAACGCACACAACGCAGCATCCGCAACGGATCATCAGAAAAGGTCGAGTCAGGGTCGAGCGGGGTGCGTATTATCTTGTCACGCAAATCGTCAAGACCGCCGAAAGGGTCGGACAATTCCCCGAAGCGCTCCGCGTTCAGGCACAGTGCCAATACGTTTATTGTGAAGTCGCGGCGAAGCTGGTCGTCTTCCAACGAGCCGTTCTCTACGGCGGGCTTGCGGGAGTCGTGAGCGTAACTTTCCCGCCGCGCCCCGACAAACTCAATTTCAAAGCCGCCGTACTTTACCTGCGCCGTGCCGAAGTTTCTGAACACCGCAAGGCGAGCGCCCTTTCCCCACTGTCCGCAGGCGGCACGGGCCATCTCTATCCCGCTCCCTACTACCACTATGTCGATGTCTTTCGAGGGGCGGCCGAGAAACATGTCCCTCACAAACCCGCCTATTACGTAGCATTCCAAACCCAGCCTGTCTGCCACGGATGACAAATCGCGGAATATTTCCGTGTCAATCCGAAATCGGACTTCCGCAGGCGATAAATTCAAAACCATAACTCATCAAAGGAAATAATCCGCCTGCCAGTTTTCCGGCAATGCAGGCGGCTTGTTGCACAGCTTCTTCTTTCATCTCGTCGGCATGTCGCGGCGGAATGTTTTTGCGCGGCAAAATTAATAAAAACAGTAGGGATTTCGTACATTTACCGCGATACAGAACTTGAAAGCGAATCATAATGGAAAAAGCAGTTTATCTTGCGCTCGCCGCTTTCGCGCTGACGGCCTGTAAGCCGAAAGAAGACCCCGAAGCCGCAGGGCAGGCCTGTCTTGCGGAGGCACGCGCCTGCACAGACTCCGAACGCTACGGGGAAGCACGTGCGGCAATCGACAGCATGCGAGTCAATTCGCCGCTTGCTTTCAACGCTCGCGAAGAAGGCATACTGCTGCTCGATTCCATCGACCTTGCGGAAGCGCGGAAGAACCTCGGAAAGGCGGACAGCGCGCTAGCCCTCAACCCGGCGGGGAAAGACAGGGATTCGATACTGTTCGACAAGGAGGAAGCCGCACAGAGAATCGCTTTTTTCACAAAGAAATTAGCGCACGACAAAGCTAATTTCAAACGCCACTGA
>CAZLLM010000244.1:0-3259 GCA_964560405.1 uncultured Prevotella sp. | reverse complement strand
ATGAGAGTTGACATGAGATTATAAGAGAGTTGGACAAGCCCCCGCACCGCCTCCCCGCCGCCCCCGCAAACGCCCTCAAAACACGTCCCGAACCGCCGCGGAAAAACAGAAAGCGCGTCGGAAAAAGCGAAAGGAGGCGGGCAGAAAAGCGGGGAAGCCGCAGGCAAGAAACGGGGCGGAGACAGGCGGCAAGGCGGAGAGGAGCAGACTATAAAGCGGAAAGGAGCGGGCGGGAAGCATAACGGACGCGGGAAGAAAGCGGAGAAGCCACAAGCGGAAAGCGGAAGGACGCGGGAGTGATGCGGGAAAGACAACGAGATTGCGGGCAAAGCCGGGAATCCCTTGCGCTGACGCTTTCCGACAGCGGCGCAGGGCGCAGGCGGATACGGCGGCGGCGCGGGGGAATCCGCCCTTGAACCGCTGCGTAAGACGACAGGCACGTGCGGGAAAAGCAGGGGGGGGGACGGACGGGAAACGGATGGGAACCGTCGGGAAACGCAAATAGGTGAGGCGCGGGAAGCGGGAGGGTGAAAAAGGGTAACGAAAAGACACGGGCGGACAACGAACGGACGGGAGAGGGAAACACACGGCGGGAAAGCAGTGTCCCGCGGCATCCGCAAAAACCGACTTGAATACTCCCGCGAAACAAGTCGCAGACCGCCATGAAACAAGTATAAAGCGGGATCGCAGCAGCCGAAAAACGGCATTGCAGCAACCGAAAAGCGGAATCGCCGCAGCTGAAAAGCGGGATTGCAGAAGCCGAAAAGCGGGATTGCCGCCAGTATCACACCCCTCGTCCGTTTGCCGGATTCCCATTTCCTCCTTGTCGCGTGTGGCAAGGAGGGGATGGAGACCCTGCAAACGGGCGGAGGGGTGGAATGCGCATGGCAATCCCGTTTTTTCGTGTGTATCTGTTACGTTTTTCATCTGCGCCTGTTACGGTTTACGTCCGCGTCCGTTACGGTTTCCGACTGCGTCCGCTTCGCTTTGCGCCGTGCGTTGACGCTTCCTGCTTAGTGCTGTGCGAGTGCTTTTTATATGCAGGCGCGCCCGCTTTTCGTCTGACAGATTAAAATCCGTAAATTTGCAAGCGCGGAATGGAGGGCGGCGACGCTTTTGTTCCGCGGATAAAAGCGATGGATTATGTGTGAGAAGAATACAGCGTCGCCGTTTACGGCACTGGCGCGCCGCCGCCGCTCCGTAAGGGCTTTCGCCGGCGGGCGGCTGTCGCCTGACGAGGTGCGGGAGCTGATGAAAGCCCCTCTGATGTCGCCTTCGTCCAAGGGCAAAAGGCCGTGGCGCTTTGTGCTGGCGGACGACAAGGTCGAGCTTGAGGAATTGTCGCGGTGCAAGCCAGGCGGCGCCCGCTTTCTGTCGGAAGCGGCCTTAGCCGTTGTCGTCGCGGTTGACTCTGAAAAATCCGAGGTATGGATAGAGGACGGCTCTGTCGCGGCCGCGATGCTTTTGCTGCAAGCTGAGGCCATGGGGCTGGGCGCGTGCTGGATACAGGTGCGCGGGCGCTCGTTTTCCGACACTGTCACGAGCGAGGAAGCCGTGCGGCGCATCACTGGCCTGCCGGAGCGCATGCGCGTGGTCGCTGTCGTGGCCGTCGGCCGCAAAGGGCAGGAGCGCAAGGAGCAGGACGAGTCGCGGCTTCTTTGGAGCCAGGTTCATGAAGGCAGGTACACAGAGCCTGAAACGCCGAAGCAGCGGGAATGAAAGCCGCCGGCATCGCGGGCAATGGCGCGGCGCGTCTTGCCGGGCGTTGCAGGAAGTCCCTGTCCGCGCCTCCGCGCAAGCCGTGCTGCGGGGGAAAAACACATTTGGATTGTGATAGACTATGATTTAAGGAAAATCCGGGCGATAGCGTTCGACGTGGACGGCGTTCTCAGCCGCCGGACGATAACGCTCCATGTGTCGGGAGAACCGATGCGCACCGTCAATATCCGCGACGGCTATGCCATACAGTATGCCGTTAAGTCGGGGCTTCGCATCGCCATAATTACCGGCGCCGATACGGAGGCGGTCAGATTGAGATATTCAAAGCTGGGAGTGGAGGACATATACACGGGCGCGGAAGTGAAACTCGGCATATATGATGAGTGGAAACGGAGGCGCAATCTGCGCGATGAGGAGATAGCGTATGCAGGCGACGACATTCCCGACCTTGAAGTGATGAAAACCGCGGGTTGTCCGTGCTGTCCGGCAGACGCGGCAGACGAAATCAAGGAAGTGTCGCGCTATGTCTCCGCTTTCACGGGCGGCGACGGCTGCGCGCGCGACATAATCGAGAGGGTTATGCGGGCGCAGGGCGTTTGGCTGCGGGATAAAAGGGCTTTCGGATGGTGAAAACGCTTGAACAATTAGGAAAGTACCGCGTAATACTGGCGAGCGGCTCCCCGAGACGGCGGGAGTTGCTGTCGGGGTTAGGCATAACATTCACCGTCAAGAAGCCTCTCGGAACTGACGAGGGTTACCCCGCCGGAATGCCCGTTGTGGAAGTGCCGCAATACGTATCAAGGAAGAAGGCGGAGGCGTGCCGCGCCGGAATGCTCGCGAGCGACTTGGTGATAACCGCCGACACAGTAGTGGCGCTCGGGCGGAGAATACTTGGTAAACCTGAGGGCGAGGCGGAGGCGCGCGGCATGCTGAAGTCGCTGTCAGGCCGCACCCACCGTGTAATCACCGGTGTCACCGTGATGACGGCCGTGCGGACGGAGACATTCGCCGCGGTAAGCCGGGTAAGGTTTGCAAGCCTGTCGGAAGACGAGATAAACTATTACGTTTCCGAATACAGGCCTTTCGACAAGGCGGGCGCTTACGGCATTCAGGAGTGGATAGGCATGACGGGGGTCGCAGAGCTGAGCGGCAGCTATTTCAATGTGATGGGGCTGCCCGTACAGCGGCTTTACGAAAGGCTCAAGACTTTCTGATCCGAAGATTGGGAATACAAGGAATGGCACATAATCTGCACACCCGCGACAACGGCACGTGCGCTTTGCGCCGGATAACGGGGCCGGCTTGAACGGTCTGGGCGTTGTCGTACTTCCTGCACAGATTTTACGCATCGGGTTGCCATGCGCTGATATATGGCGCGGCGGGGCGGATGCCCAAAATAGGGACGCGACTTGTGTGGCTGCCAGACTCATCTGTCACCGCTGGGATATTGCCGCGTACAAATTACGGCGATTTGGAAAGGCATTCCAGGCGGCGCGGTTTCCAGGCCGGGCGCAAGATTCTGGCTCGCTTTTGGATATAT
>CAZLLM010000243.1:0-3270 GCA_964560405.1 uncultured Prevotella sp. | reverse complement strand
ATATTCTTTAAGGCTGCAAAGCCGGGCGTGTATTAAAAACGGCGTAAATTTGCGCGTTTCCCTAATGGGTATGCGCACAGACCTGAAAGACATTGGCGCTCCGGCGGAGGCATGCGGCGGAGGCCGGGCGGAAAGAGGAGGCGCGCGGACGGAAGCCGCAGCCGGGCGCGTTATAATGGGGATAGACCCCGGCACTAACATACTGGGGTACGGTGTGCTCGTAGCGAGGGGCGGGCGGGCGGAGATGACGGCGATGGGTGTCATCGACCTGCGCAAGGTGAGGGACATCTACCTGAAACTCGGCCGCATATACGAGCGCGTGGACTCGCTTATCGCCAGTTTCCTGCCGGACGAGCTGAGCATCGAATCGCCTTTCTTCGGGAAGAACGCGCAAAGCATGCTGAAGCTGGGGCGGGCGCAGGGCGTGGCCATCGCCGCCGCGATAAACAAGGACATACCGATACGCGAATACGCGCCTCTGAAAATAAAGATGGCTATAACGGGAAACGGCCGCGCCTCGAAGCAGCAGGTGGCGGCAATGCTTCAGCGCTGCCTCGGCATAAAGGACGAGGCGCTGCTTCCTTACTACGACGCCACCGACGCGCTGGCGGCGGCCTACTGCCACTTTCTTGAAACGTCGGGCAGGGCGCGTCGGCTTTCCTCCGCGGGCGCTGGGGCGGGGAAGGGCGCGGCTTCGCGCGGCGCGAGAAGCTGGAAAGACTTCGTGGCGGGCAACCCGGACAGGGTAAGATAGTGCGCCCGGAAAACAGAGACCTTGACAATGCGTTATATCATAGAGGTGAGCGGCGGCGTGGCGAGGGCGGAGGCTTTCCGCATGAACGGCCCTGTGAACATCAGGATACCCGCCGACGAGCCTCTGGCTGTCGTGGGTGATAACGGAAGCGGCAAGTCTTTGCTGGTAGGCATCCTGACGGGGGCGCATCCTCTGGTGGGAACGGAAGTGAAGTACGATTTCAGCCCCTCGCCGCGCAAGAAAGTCAGCGAGAACGTGAAGACCGTGGAGTTCCGCGACGTTTACGGTTCCGACGCCGGCTCCTGCTATTACCAGCGGCGCTGGAACCAGTGGGATATCGGCGGCTCCGAAACCGTGGCGGAGGCTCTGAGGGCGGTGCCTGGGGGCGGGACGGCGGAGCGGCTGTGCGAGGCGTTGGGGCTGGACGCGCTGCTGGACAAAAGAATCATCACGCTTTCCGGCGGAGAGCTGCGCAAGGTGCAGCTCGCGGAGGCGCTGCTGCGCGAGCCCCGCCTTGTCATAATCGACAACCCTTTCATAGGCCTCGACGCGAAGTCGCGCAGCCAGGTCGCGGAGTTCCTGGCGCGGGTCGCGGGCGGAGGCAGGACGATGGTGATGGTCGTGGTTTCAAGAACGCGGGACATACCCGCCTTCATAAGGAAGGTCTTGTACGTTGAAAACAAGAAAGCCTTCCCCGTCATGGACAAGGACGCCTTTCTGGAACTGTACGGCGGAAAGGAAGCCTGCCGTCCGGTAAGCGCGGCCGTGAGCGCGGGCGGCGCAGGCCTCCGTCCCTGTGACGCCGGGCGAGAAGGCGAGGAGATAATAAGGTGCGAGAACGTCAGCGTGAGGTACGGCGGGCGCGTCATCCTGGACGGCTTCAGCTGGCGCGTGAGGAGAGGCGAGCGCTGGGCTCTGAGCGGCGAGAACGGCGCGGGCAAATCCGCCCTGCTCAGCCTCGTGTGCGCCGACAACCCGCAGGCCTACGCCTGCGACATAAGCCTTTTCGGCCGCAGGCGGGGCAGCGGCGAAAGCATCTGGGACATCAAGAAGAGGATAGGGTACGTCAGCCCCGAAATGTACCGCGCTTACAGGAAGAACATCCCCGCAGCGGACATCGTGGCGGGCGGCCTGCACGACACCGCAGGCCTGTACAGGCGGATAAGCGGCGGGGAGCGGGCGCAGGCCTTGTCGTGGATGAGGGCCTTCGGCGTCGAAAACCTGGAAAGCCGCCCGTATATGCAGCTGTCCGGCGGCGAGCAGCGGATGCTCCTCCTGGCGCGCGCTTTCGTGAAAGACCCCGAGCTGCTGGTGCTTGACGAGCCGTTTCACGGGCTGGACGAACGCCGCCGGGCGCTGGCGCGGAGCGTTACAGACGCTTTCTGCCGGCGCAGGGGAAAGACGCTGATAATGGTTTCGCATTACGAAGAAGAATACCCTGATTCCATAGACCATAAGCTGGTTCTTACTAAAACAAACGGATAACCGATATGAAAAAGAGATCGCGCATATTGCTGGCCGCCCTGATTTCATTGTACGAGCCGCTGCCGGCGCAGGAGGTGTTCAACACGGTCATGGAGAGCGCGCAGCAGGTTCTCAACGAGCCGACAAGCACGTTCACGAACTCGCAGATCGCCAAGTTCAAGGTAGACGAGCTGAATTACATGAAGAGCAAGGCAGCCGACACCGACACACTCTCGGCGGCAGACCTGCTCGACGTGCAGTCTTATTATATGTCAGAGTTCCTGAGCCTGTTTTTTACGGAAATAATCTACTCCGCCGAACTCTCCCCCGAAGAGCGGAAAGCCAAGATACTCCTTTTCATCGGAGCTTCATGCGACAGCCCGCTGTTCAACGACTCCGACAAGGAGAAGATAAACAAATACATCGACAGCGACTCGCAGCTCACGCCATTCTGCCTTGACACTGACTGGTACAAGGCGTACCTGTTCGTCACGAAGGCGATGGAGTAAGGCCGCCGGGCGCGGCTTGCGGCAGGCATCGGCAGCGGCAATGGAGACAATCAAAGTCATGCGCTGGCAATCTCCGGCGGGCGGGGTTACATTAGGCTCGCACGGCGGCAGGCTCTGCCTTTGCGTATGGGAGGCCGGGACAATGCGCGGCGTTATCGGCAGGCGCGTCATGCGGCGTCTGGACGCCGCATGCGAAGAGGGCGCGTCCGACGTGATCCGCCAGGCGGTGCGGCAGCTCAGCGAGTATTTCGGGCGGAGGCGCAAGGAGTTCGCCGTCCCGCTCGCGTCCGCGGGCACGGAGTTCCAGCGCCGCGTCTGGGAGGAGCTGCTCAAAATCCCCTATGGCGCGGTCATTCCCTATGCGCGTCTGGCGGAACGGATAGGCCGCCCCGCGGCGGCCAGGGCGGTGGCTGCGGCCTGCGCCGCCAATCCCCTCTCCGTTTTCGTGCCGTGCCACCGCGTCATCGGCAGCGGCGGAAGGCTCGGAGGGTACGGAGGAGGGACAGAGGCGAAACGCATGCTGCTCGCTCTGGAGCGGCAGCG
>CAZLLM010000242.1:0-3284 GCA_964560405.1 uncultured Prevotella sp. | reverse complement strand
TCCGTGCGTCAGTAACTCCCGGCCCGCGGTTGCGCCGGTAAATCCTCACGCGGGCCGGGCATCGGGCGACAGCAGGGCTGCCGGCGTCAGTAAACCAGATCCACCAGGAACGTAGAAAGCGGCGGGAAGTATGTCAACACCAGAATATCCACGAAGAAGAGCAAATAGAACGGCAGGGCTTCTTTCATGAAGTCTTTGGTCGGGCACTTCGTAACGCCGCAGGTAACGAACATCAGCGTGCCCATCGGCGGCGAGAAGGCACCGATAGTGCAGTTGAAGATGTAGACCATGGCGAAGTGTATCGGGTCCACGCCGAAAGCCATCGCCACCGGGTGAAGCAGCGGGCTGAGAACTATCATCGAGGCGTTGCCTTCCACAAACATGCCTACGATAACAAGGAAGACGTTGACGACAAAGAGGAATACATATTTGTTGCTGAAGGCGTCTGTCATCCAGGCCGCGAAGGTCTGCGGAATCTGCTCGCGTGTCAGAATCCATGAGAAGCACGAGGCGGCGGCGACTATGAGCATGATGGAACTCGTCGTCGTAACAGTTTCCTTGCAGCCTTTCACGAAATCGGAAATGCTCATCTCGCGGTAAAGAATCCCGAGCAGCAGCGCGTAGACGATTGCGACCGTTCCGGCTTCGCTCGCCGTAAAGATGCCGATGCGGACGCCGCCGATGATGATAATAGGCAGAAGCATAGGCAGAATCGCGGGGCGTATCGCTTCCCATTTCTCATGCCACGGAATCTTCGTCGTTCTTATCGGGGCGTAGCCGCGTTTCTTCGACAGATAATGAGTGAAAACCATCAGGTTGAGGGTCATGAAGAGTCCGGGGCCGATGCCGGCCACGAAGAGCTGCCCGACGGAGATGTTGTTGATGCAGGCGTAGATGATGAGCCCGGTCCCCGGCGGTATCAGAGGAACGACCATTCCGGACGCCGCCGTGATGACCGTCGCGAAGGCCTTTGAAAAACCGTGCGCCTCCATCGGCGGGACAAGCATCTTCGCCTCCATGGCGGCGTCGGCCAGCGAGGAGCCCGACAGGCCGCCCATCAGAGTGGAGAGCAGTATGTTAACCTGCGCAAGGCCGCCCGGCATGCGCGCTGTCAGCGCAGCGCAGCAATCCATGACGCGGCGGGTAACACCCGTGTAGTTCATGAAGACTCCCGCCATGACAAAGAAAGGAATCGCGAGCAGAGACAGCCCCTGCGCACCGGCAAGCACCTGCTGGGCGAAGATAGCCGGGTTTGTTGCGGGATTGCCCACAAAATACAGCGCCGAAGCGGCAAGAACCGAGATGTAGACCGGCACCTTCAGGAAGAGCATAACTAACAGAAGTATGCAGGATAAGCCGATGATGTTCACCGCTTTTTCGCCTCCTCAAATTCCGCGTCGGTTATTGCCTCAATCGTTTCCTGTTCCGTGTAATGGAACCAATTCACGAGAATGAAATTGACCACCTGCCAGGCGCAGGAAAACGGAACGATGAAGTATATCATAACGTACGATAAATGCAGAACGGCGGTTGTGCGGCCGCTGCTCGCGAATACCATCATGTATTTAACGGAAAGATAACCCAGGAACGCAAGCGTAGCTATTGTTATAAGCAAAATCAATATGTTGATGATGTTCTTGATCCACTGAGGGAAATATTCGAAGAAAATTTCAATTACCGCGTGGTTTCCCGTGCGAAAGGCCGCTCCCGCAGCGCCGAAAATAACCCAGACGATAGTCGCCGCCTGGATTTCCTCAATCCATGTAAAAGGACTCCCCACGACGTAACGCGCGATGACTCCGGCAAATGTAAGTCCGACCAGAATACAGGACGCGACCGAGGCAATCGCCACGTCAAGATTCAGCAACAGGAATCTCCAATTAAGCTGTTGGTTCATACAGACAACCCTCCGATTTATAACGAAACCGCGTCTTTGGCGACGCTCTAATGCCCGGCAGAGGCAGACGTTGCGGCGCCTGCCTCCTCCCGGCAGTTAAAATAACGTTGTATCTTCCGTTATTTGGATTCCGCTATCTTGCGGACTGTATCGTAGAGTCCGTCGGTCCAGCCGAGGGTCTTGTTGGCTTCCTTGAAGAAGGGCTGCGCTGCCTCTACCCACTGGGCCTTCTCTTCGGGCGTTAGATCGATGACGGTAACTCCGGCGTCCTTCATGCCCTTCTCGGCGGCCGCCGTCGCTTCGTCGTAAAGTTCGTTGTTGTAAAGCCCTGCTTCGTCGGCGGCTTCCATAAGCGCTTTCTGCTGCTCGGGGCTGAGTGTGGCGAAGAAGGATTCGCCGCAAATCCACATTGAGGTTGCGAGTATATGCTCGTTCTTCGTCAAGAATTTTGCAACTTCCTGGAAGGAACGGTTGTAGAGCGAGCTTATCGGGTTTTCTACCGCGTCGATTGTGCCGCCGCTCATCGCCTGATAGACGTCGCCCATGTCCATGCCGACCGGCGTGGCCCCGATAGCTTTGAAGCTCGTGATTGAAAGGTCGTTAGAGGAAACGCGGAGTTTCAGCCCTGCAAGCGCCGAAGGCGTGCGTACCTCGCGGATCGAGAGAATGTCGCGGGCGCCGTAAATCCAGTTGGAGGTCAGGACGCGGAGTCCGCCCGCCTTGGCAAGTTTGTCGCAGAGGTCTTTGTACCAATCGCTCGCGAGAACCTTCCATAGCTCGTCCCAATTCTCGAAGGCGTAGGGGGCGTAGAAAAATCCGAAGTCACGGACACCGTAGTCCGCGAGGAAGGCTCCGTCGGCTACCGTAATGATGTTCTCTCCCATGAGCATCTGGTCGATGAGGTCGTTCTTCTTGCCGAGCGTCGAGTTGGGGAAGAGCTGCAGTTCGATGGTACCTCCCGATTTCTCGGCAGCCAGCGCCTTCCAGCGCTCGGCGGCTTTCGCGGCCGGTTCGGTAACGGCGTTCTCATAGCCGACTCTGATGCTTACTTTCTTGTCTTCGGCGCAAGCCGAGCCGACGCCGCACAGAACGGCGAAGCCAAGCACCATTGCCCCACACAGCAGACAGGTCAGAAGACGTTTTGTTGCAGACTGTTTCATCATGAACCTTTTCTCCTTTTGTTTATATATTTTGATTAAAAATTACTTCCCGATGATACTGTTGCTATATTGCTTCCGACAGAGCGGTCACGGAGAGAATACGCACCGACGTCAACGCGGCGGGGCCTCGCGCGCCGTCCCGACCGACGCGCGCAGACACGGCGGTCTGTTTTGCGACGACCTTGCCGTGGCTCTTCGATGCGAATCGCTCTCATAGGATATTCCTC
>CAZLLM010000241.1:0-3291 GCA_964560405.1 uncultured Prevotella sp. | reverse complement strand
TTTTGCAGGCGCGTTCATGGCGGTGTTTGCGGAAGCCGCCTGCCGCGGGCCGCTGGCGAGGCTCCGCCGGCACAGGAATTACGGGGAATGCCCTGCCGTATGCGGGTTTTTGACTAACTTCGCCTCTTGCGGGGTGTCTGCCGCCGGAGGAAGGCTGGCCGACTCCGCCCGCGCCGACGAATAAAAAGGATAACGGAAAGATGAAGAAAACGGCTTTGATATCAGGGATTACGGGGCAGGACGGCTCGTTCCTCGCCGAGTTCCTGCTGAACAAGGGGTACGAGGTGCACGGCATAATGCGGCGTTCCTCGTCTTTCAACACGGGCAGGATTGAGCATCTTTACCTTGAGGACTGGGTGAAGGATATGGGGAACCCCCGCCGGATCGAGCTGCACTACGGCGACATGACGGATTCGTCGTCGCTTGTCCGCATCATACAGAAGGTGCGGCCCGACGAGATATACAACCTTGCGGCGCAGAGCCACGTGAAGGTGAGCTTCGACGTGCCGGAATATACCGCGGAGACCGACGCGGTGGGGACGCTGAGAATGCTTGAGGCGGTGAGGATTCTCGGGCTGGAGAAGAGGACGAGGATTTACCAGGCTTCCACGTCGGAGCTTTTCGGGAAGGTGCAGGAAGTGCCTCAGCGCGAGACGACGCCGTTCTATCCGCGGTCGCCCTACGGCGTGGCCAAGCAGTACGGCTTCTGGATAGTGAAGAACTACCGTGAGAGCTACGGCATGTTCGCCGTGAACGGCATCCTGTTCAACCACGAGAGCGAGCGCCGCGGCGAGAATTTCGTCACGCGCAAGATAACCCTCGCGGCGGCGAACATCGCCTGCGGGCTGCAAGACAAGCTTTACCTCGGCAACCTGAACGCCAGGCGCGACTGGGGCTACGCGCGGGACTACGTCGAGTGCATGTGGCTCATGCTGCAGCATGAGCCGGCGGAGGACTTCGTAATCGCGACGGGCGTGCAGCATTCCGTGCGCGAATTCGCGACGCTGGCGTTCCGCTTCGCCGGGATTGAAATAGAATGGCGGGGCAGCGGCGCGGACGAGAAGGGGATTGACCGCGCTACGGGGAAGACCGTCATCGAGGTCTCCCCGCGTTTCTTCCGCCCCGCCGAAGTGGAGCAGCTCTTGGGCGACCCCTCGAAAGCGAAAGCCTTGCTCGGCTGGAACCCCGCCGCGACCTCTTTCGACGAGCTGGTACGCATTATGGTTGAGCACGACATGGAAAACGCCAAAGCACGCAGGCATGGACAAAGGGGCTAAGATTTACGTCGCAGGCCACCGCGGGCTGGTGGGCTCGGCTATATGGGGCAGCCTCCGGCGGAAAGGCTACGCGAACCTGACGGGGCGGACGCACGCCGAGCTTGACTTGCTCGACGGCGCGGCGGTGCGCGGGTTCTTCGACGCGGAGAGGCCGGACTGCGTGGTGCTCGCCGCGGCTTTCGTGGGAGGCATAATGGCCAACAACAGATACCGCGCCGACTTCATATACCGCAACTTGCAGATACAGCAGAACGTGATAGGCGAAAGCTTCCGCCACGGGGTGAA
This sequence comes from uncultured Prevotella sp., assembly GCA_964560405.1. Lineage (GTDB taxonomy): Bacteria > Bacteroidota > Bacteroidia > Bacteroidales > Bacteroidaceae > UBA6398. Next base: position 1,729 of record CAZLLM010000241.1, on the reverse strand, counting down.
GAAGCTCCTGTTCCTGGGGTCCACGTGCATCTACCCGCGCGAAGCCCCGCAGCCAATGAAAGAGGACGCGCTGCTCACGTCGCCTCTTGAATACACAAACGAGCCTTATGCAATCGCCAAAATAGCAGGCCTGAAATTGTGCGAGAGCTTCAACCTCGAATACGGCACGAACTACATCGCCGTGATGCCTACGAACCTCTACGGCCCTAACGACAACTTCCACCTGGAAAACGGCCACGTGCTGCCGTCAATCGTAAGGAAAATGCATCTCGCGAAGTGCCTCAGGGAAAACATGGAAGACGACCTGCGGCTCGACTTGAACGTCCGCCCGGTCGGCAACACGGACGGCGCGGCCACCATGCGGGAGATAACCGCGGCGCTGGCAGGCTGCGGCATCACGGCCGAAGAGCTGTCGCTGTGGGGCACGGGCACGCCGCTGCGGGAGTTCCTCTGGAGCGAGGACATGGCCGACGCCAGCGTGTTCATCATGGAGAACGTGGATTTCAAGGACACTTTCGCAAGCGGCGCAAAGGAGGTGCGCAACTGCCATATAAACATAGGCACGGGCAAGGAGACCACGATAGCCCGCGTCGCCGAACTGGCAAGGCAGGCAACGGGCTGGCGAGGCCGCATATCGTTCGACGGAACGCACCCCGACGGGACGATGCGCAAGCTGACGGACGTAAGCAAGCTGCACAGCTTGGGATGGCGGCACAAGACAGAAGTGGAGGACGGCGTAAGGCTGCTCTACGAATGGTACCTGCGATACAACAACGCAAGCAGGGGCAGGGGCGCGGGTTCAGGTGCAATTGCAGAAACAAGAACTTATACTTAATTTCGCTCAGGCACTTCAGGGATTTCCTTCTATTAAGTTGTATTGAACCTGAATTAAATTCAAATTTCATGAAAGCCCTCCGTTTGATCGCATTGTTTGTCTGCATGATTGCGACGCTTGATACAGCGGCGCAGGAGCAGGAAATCCGTGTCTTCGCGCATCGCGGAGGACGCATGGAACACGATGAAAACACCCTTTCGGCATTCCAGGCAAGCTGGAACGCCGGTTATCGCGGCTTTGAAACCGACATCCGCATGACTCGTGATGGCGCGCTGGTCATCTGCCACGACAATACGCTCGATCGCACGACCAACGGCACGGGGACAGTTGAGGAGAAGACCGAAGCCGAAATCCGCAGCCTGCAAACCAAACAGGGCAACAAAGTACTGTTCCTTGACGAATTGCTCGCATTCTTCAAAGGGAAGCCGGGCCTTTATGTCGAGTTCGAGATGAAAACCGACGAAACACTCTATCCCGAAGCGCGACTGGCGGAATACTGCGACAAACTCTACCGCATGGTGAAAGCGGCAGAGCCGGCCGATGCGCAGTTTCTCTTTACATCGTTCGACTATCGCGCACTGCGTTATTTGCAAGCCAAGTATCCCGGCATCGACCTGCTGCTTATCAGCTCAAAACCCTGCAATGATGAGACGATAGGTCTCTGCAAGGCAATGGGCGTCAAGCGCATGGGTGTCACGATGAACGGCACGAGCCGCGAAGCCGTGAAAAAGGCGCACAAAGAGGGGCTTGTCGTCAGCCTGTGGCCGGGACAGTCCGTCGAGGATTTCATGCTCGGCGCTTACTTAGGTTGCGATTACATGTGTACCGACATACCGATCAAGGTCAAAGGCTGGCTGGCAGAGAAAGCCCCGTGGATCAAGGTGAAATATTGAC
>CAZLLM010000240.1:0-3295 GCA_964560405.1 uncultured Prevotella sp. | reverse complement strand
GGCTTGCGCGGCCGTCATGCGTAGAGGCCGAGCGCGACGATTTCCCGGAGGACTTCCGGGGGGAGGAGCGCGGAGACGTCTTCGCCATCCCTGATCATCCTGCGTATGCCCGTGGAGGATATGTCGAGCATGGGCGCGTCCACGCACTCGACGCCTGCGGGCAGGGCCTCCGCGCACAGGCGGCAGCCGCGGCGGGGGTACACGGCGACGGGGAAGCTCCGCAGGATGCTGCCCGCCCTGCGCCAGCTGCGGAACGCCTGCCAGCTGTCGGCTCCCATGAGGAGCTTGAACGCCCTGCCGGGCTCCGCCTGCCGGAGCGCCTCGAGCGTGCGCCATGTGTAGGAGGGGCGGGGGAGCGAGAACTCGAAATCGGAGGGGAGGATGCGGTCTTCGCCCTCGCAGGCGAGCCGGACGAGGCGGTAGCGGATGTTTTCGTCGAGCAGTCCTGCGGCGCTTTTCATGGGGTTCTGGGGCGACACCATGAGGCGCACCTCGCCGGCGGCGCCTTCCGCGAGCATCGCGCGGGCCACCGCCAGATGCCCGTTGTGGACGGGGTTGAACGACCCGCCGAGTATCCCCACGCAGTCTCCGCCGGCGCTCATGAGCCGAGGAAGCCGCTTACGACGGCGAAGGCTTCGTCTTCCGCCGTCTGGAGGTCGTCGTTGACGATGACGCGGTCGAAGTCCGCGGCGAAGCCGAGCTCGAACTCCGCCCGCCTGACGCGCTCGCTTATCATCGCGGGGCTGTCGGTGGCGCGGCTTTCGAGGCGGCGGCGCAGCGCCTCCGCCGAGGGGGGGCGTATGAACACGCTGAGGGCGCGCGGGCCGTAGGCTTCCTTTATGCTCCGCGCCCCGAGCACGTCGACATCGAACACCACGTTGCGCCCCCGGGCGAGGAGGCTCTCCGCCTGGGCTTTCAGCGTGCCGTAGAAGCATCCGGGGTAGACTTCGGCGTATTCGAGGAACTCGCCGCCCGCTATCTTCCGCCGGAACTCGGCGGGAGTGAGGAAGAAGTAATCCGCGCCGTCGCGCTCTGAGCCGCGGGGGGGGCGGGAGGTGGCGCTTACGGAGAAGGCGAGGTTGAGCCCGCGGCGGAGCAGCGAGCTTATTATCGTGGACTTCCCGCTGCCGCTGGGGGCGGAGAATATCAGGGCTTTTCCGGGCTTGCGCGTGTTCATGCGGCGGCTCTTTATACAGGTTTCAGGCGGCGCGGGGCGGCTTACAGGGCGTTGAGCACCTGCTCCTTTATCTGTTCGAGGTGGTCTTTCATCATCACGACGAGGTTCTGCATTCCGGCGTGGTTCGACTTGCTTCCGAGTGTGTTTATCTCGCGGCCCATCTCCTGCGCTATGAATCCGAGCTTCCTGCCCTGCCCCGCGGGGCCGTCCATGGTTTCGCGGAAATACTTCAGGTGGTTGGCCAGCCGCTGCTTCTCTTCGCTTACGTCCAGCTTCTCGATGTAGTATATCATCTCCTGCTCGAGGCGGTTCCTGTCGAGGTCGAGGCCTTTTATCTCCGAGAGGCTTTCCGCGAGGCGCGCCTTGATACGCTCCGCGCGCGCCTTCTCGTACTTCCCCGTCTCGCGGAGCAGGCTTTCTATGCCGCCGACGTTCCCCGCGAGCTGGCTCTGCAGCGCGAGCCCTTCCTGCCGGCGGAACTGCGTCAGGGCGGCGAGGGCTTCGGAGAGCGCGCCTTTCACCGCGTCCCACTCCCCGCCGCACAGCGGCTCCTGCCCTGCCGGGGGCGACATCACGTCGGGGAAGCGCAGGAGGAGCGGCCACCATTCCGCCGGCTCCGCTATGCCGCAGCGCCTTGACGCTCCGCGTATCTGGGCTACGCGGCTTCTCGCCGCCTCTTCGCTGATGGGGGGCGGGGCGGCGGCAGGCGGCTCCGCCGTGACGGAGAGATCCACTTTACCCCTCACCACATTCTCCGCCACCGCCGCAAGCAGTTCGGGCTCGCGCTCCCTGTAAAGCGGGGGCATGCGCGCGCTCACGTCGAGCGTCTTGGAATTGAGCGACCGTATCTCTACGTGTATCTTCTTGCCGCCGAACTGCGCGTCGGCCTTGCCGAAGCCGGTCATCGATAGTATCATTGCAGTGTGCGCAAGGCTATGGTTGTCGCTTGCCGCCGGTGCAAAGGTAAGGTTTTCTTTCCTTACCGCGCCGCTTACGGCGCGGCGGAAGCAGGGAAGCCCCGCGCTTGGCGCAGGCGGCGCGGCGGGCGCGGGCTGCCGTTTCCCCGGCGGCGCATGGGCCTCCTTTGCCGTTTCTTTCGTATTTTTGCGGGCGGGCGGGCATTGTCTTCCGGCCGTCCGCCCCGCGGAATTCCAGAACGGAGGGAAATGTATTACGTGAAGAAGAGGATAGAGGTGTCGCTCGCGCACAGGCTGACGCTTCCCTATGAGAGCAAGTGCTGCCAGATGCACGGGCACAACGCTATAGTGACGGTGTACTGCCGTTCCGAGAGGCTGAACGACGACGGGATGGTGGCGGACTTCAAGCGGCTGAAGAGCACGGTCCGCGACATGCTCGACCACCGCTGCGTCAACGACTGCGTGGACTTTAACCCCACGGCCGAAAACCTTGCGCGGCATATCTGCGACAGCATAGAGAACTGCTACAAGGTGTCTTTTCAGGAGACGGAGGGCAACGTGGCGTGCTACGTCAAGGACGGCGCCCCCGACACAGACTTTTAGGGGGGGGATGGGCGGCGCGGAAACCGGCGGGCGCGGCGGCGCGTACAGGGTGAACGAGATCTTCCGCTCCATACAGGGGGAGGGGTATTTCACCGGCACGGCGGCGGTGTTCATACGCTTCGCGGGATGCAACCTGCGCTGCAGTTTCTGCGACACCGATTACAGCCGCGCCGCGGAGATGAGCCTCAAAGACATCATGCAGGCTGTAAGGGGAAGCGGCATGCGGCACGTCGTCCTGACAGGCGGCGAGCCGTCGCTGCAAGCCGATGAGGCTCTGACGGGGGCGCTGCGCGCCGAAGGGCTTTTCGTGCAGATGGAAACCAACGGGACGCGCCCGCTCCCCAAAGGGATAGGCTGGGTTACGCTATCGCCCAAGACCGCGCGTCTCGCGCTGGACGCCTGCGACGAGCTGAAAGTGGTTTACAGGGGGCAGCCGCTCGGACGGTACGACGGGATAAGGGCCGCGCACCGCTTCCTCCAGCCGTGCTGCTGCGGCGACGCAAGCCGCGACCGCGAAATGACGCTGAAGACCGCAAAGGCCTGCATGAACGACCCCCGCTGGCGGCTTTCCTTGCAGACGCACAAATACATAGGCATA
>CAZLLM010000239.1:0-3312 GCA_964560405.1 uncultured Prevotella sp. | reverse complement strand
GGTCGTGTCAGGCTTTTTGTGTGAAAACGCTTCTGCAACAGTTTCGTCACAGCAGCGAAGTCGGCTTGTGCGTTTCGCAACGCAATTCCGATGGCACTGTTTTTGCAGCAAGCAATTGGAACAGAAAGGCGTTTGCGCAATGGCATTTATCGATTATTACAAAATAATGGGCATCCCCAAAGATACCCCGCAAAAAGACATACGAGCGGCTTACACCCGCCGGGCAAAACAATTCCATCCCGATTTGCATCCCGACGACCCTAAGGCGGAAGCCAAGTCGAAAGCCTTGAACGAAGCCTACAACGTACTGAAAGACCCAGAAAAACGTAAGAAATACGACCAGTTCGGCGAACACTGGGAACAAGCGGGCAGCTTTGCTGATGCAGGAGGCTCAGCCGGAGCATACAACGGCACGGGAGGGTTCGCAGGTTTCGATTTCAGCCAGTTCGAACAAGCCGGTGGAGGATTTTCAAGTTTCTTTGAACAGCTGTTCGGAGGAAGCAAACGACGCGGCATGCGCAACGGCACGGGAAGATTCACAAGCGGCATCAGGCAACGCACGGAAGCGGACGCAAAGGCTGCGGTAAACATTGATATGTACACCGCGCTGCTCGGAGGGGAGATAATAGTGCAGGTGCAGGACAGTCGGCTGCGCCTGCGCGTCAAGCCTGGCACGCAGCAAGGAACGAAAGTGCGTCTGAAAGGAAAAGGGTACGTCAAAGGCGACGGGACTGCCGGAGACCTTATTCTGACATACAATGTAACGCTTCCTGCGTCGCTCAACGAACGGCAGCGCGAATTATTGGAGCAGATGCGTCGTGCCGGATGGTAACGCGGACAGCGGATACGCAGAGCGATGCCAGCCAGTAACGCACGAATACTGTGGCGTAAGGCTTCCGAATTCCAAAACCTCTGTTTGCGGCAAAGTTAGGTGACACGCTTTAGGAAAATCCGAATACTACCGGGATTCATCTTACCTTATTTTATTAACTTCGCTACAATGATGAAACTGACAGTAATGTCTACAAAAAATTCTCTCACAGTAGCACTCGCTGCTCTCGCGATAGCCGCTTCTTGTGCTGGCAACAGCGGAAATTCTTCAGACGCGATGCAAGACGCAGCCACGAAGTCTGAAAAGGCAGAACAAGCAATCGACCGCAACAGCGAGGTTACCATTAACGATACGATAGAATGGCGCGGCGGGACGTACTATGCTGAAATCCGTCGGTATGCGGTTGATGACAGCATCAACATAATAAAGGACGAAACAGGAAATTTGTACGCAGACAACTACGTTTCGCTGAAAATCACGCACAACGGCGATGTATTCTACGAGAATCTTTTCAAGAAGTCCACTTTCCGCCCCTACCTGCCCGATGAGTTCTACGGCACATACAGGCTCAACGGCATAGTGTTCGACAAAATCACAGACGAGGGCTTGCAGTTCGCCGCCAGCGTTGGGAACGCTTCACAAGAAGACGAGTACATACCCTACAACATAGTCATCTCGCCAAACGGAAGCGTTGTGATTACGAAATCTGCTGACCTTGACACTTCGTCAAAGGACGAGGAATGAAACATAAGCACACTCGCTTTGACTGCTTTTGTTGTCCGAGGGCGCGAACCGTCAGTGTTCGCGGCGGGAGGAGAAGCGTTGCACCCGCCCATATTTAGGAATCCTTAGATTTCCTTATATATGTATTTCGTGGGCTTTTTCTGTCCGTATTGGCGGAGAATCAGCGTGTCTTCCTGCAAGCGTACTATGTCGAAAGTGTCATAACCGGGCTTTTCCTTGCTGTTGAAGATGTTTTGTTTCATAAGCACAAGATTCGCGTTGAAAATGCTCCATTTTTTGTAAAACATATTCGTGCCGCCCCGCGAAATCGTGCCTGCTGAACCGTCGGAACCCAAACTGAATCCCGTGGCTACTGAATCGCTGTCGGAGCTTTCCTTTATCCACCGCCCCACAAGCGACGACAAGTCTATCGCCTTGACTACACGCTTCTTGTCTACCGACAAGACCACCGCCACTTGGTCGCCCACATCGAAATTGCCTATGATATTCCCGCGCTTTCTCGCTCCCACAATGTCAAAATGCTTCGGGTCTTCGCCGGGCTGAATAAGGTCGAGCACCGAGTCCGTACCCTCCGCGCCGGCCAACCCGTAAACAACTGTGTCAGCAGAGGAAAACGTCACTTGCGTGCTGTCTTTCTCATAAGCTGCACTCTCCCGACCGGCTTCACCGCACGACAGCAACACGCCGGGTGCGATACAGCAGACTGCCGCAAACAACAACAATCTGTACATAAGGCATATTTTCTGACATGTGCCGCGTCTCCGCCGCTTCCCAGCACGGAGGAATACGCGCATGAAACTTTCTTCGCAAAAGCAAAAATATCCTATTTCCGCGATATTGCATACCTTAGCGCACTAAAAATTGAGAGGTGAACCCAATAGAGATAATAGACAAATATTACGGCGGCAATTCCCCGCTGAGAGAGCTGCTTATCACGCACAGCCGCCTCGTTACAGAAAAGGCGCTTCAACTCGCGCGGCTACGCCCGGAACTGGAAATAGACACCGCGTTCGTTGAAGAAGCCGGAATGCTCCACGACATAGGGATTTTCCTTACTGACGCGCCGAAAATACACTGCTTCGGCAAGGAACCGTACCTGCGCCACGGGCTGCTCGGAGCGGGGATAATGCGTGCGGAAGGCTTCCCGCGGCATGCGCGCGTCTGCGAGCGGCATACGGGCGCAGGGCTTACTCGTGAAGAAATCATTGGGCGCGGCCTCCCGCTGCCGCACCGCGACTTCCTGCCCGAAACAAAGGAAGAGCGGCTCATCTGTGTGGCCGACAAATTCTTTTCGAAAACACGCCCTGAAAGGGAAAAGACACCCGGCGAAGCCCGCTGCTCAATAGCCCGCTTCGGCGAAGCGGGCTTGTGGCGTTTCAATGAGTGGCTTGCCGAGTTCATGCCGGAGCCTCTGCCTTGACGCATGCTGCGCTGGCGCAAAGGCCGCCAACAGGCGCAGCCGCCGGATGTCCGCATCCGCTCACGTTCCCCAGCTTCCGACTCGCGAAAGAAAGAGATGCATATCAGACGGTCACGGCGCGACCGCCGCACGGGGTATGTGTGCGGCGTTCCGCGTTGTAGGCGCGGCAGGAGGTATGCGGCGAAGATGGGGGTGGGGAGACGCAGCGGGTAGGGGCGCGTTCACGCCTGCGAGCGGCCTGTTTAAGGTTTGCGGACTGCACTTAAAGCGTACTGCACTAAATGATAGAGTGGGCGGAAATTCGTAATTTTGCCGA
>CAZLLM010000238.1:0-3329 GCA_964560405.1 uncultured Prevotella sp. | reverse complement strand
GTGCCCGAGGTAGCGCCGGTTGTATTCCAGCACGGTGGCGTCGTCGCAGAAGAGGTAGTTCACCTCCCCCACCTTGAATCCGAGCCTCCCCGCCGTGCGGCGGATCCACGCCTTGCGGTCGAAGCGGCTGAGGTCGGGCATCCCCGTCGCCTGCGCTGCGAAAGTTATCATGGCAAGCCTTGCTTTATCATAGGGCGCGTCCGTCTAAAACAGGGATTCCTGCCCGCCCGCGCCGCCGGGCCGCCGCCCCAGATGGCGGTAGGCGAGCTCCGTGACCTCCCTTCCGCGGGGCGTGCGCATCACGAACCCTTCCTTGATGAGGAACGGCTCGTACACCTCCTCCACCGTACCCGGGTCTTCGCCGACGGCCGTGGCTATTGTGGAGATTCCTACGGGGCCGCCGCGGAACTTGTCGATTATCGTGGTGAGTATCTTGTTGTCTATCTCGTCAAGCCCGTAGCGGTCGATGTTCAGCGCCTCCAGCGCGTAACGCGCTATGCCTATGTCGATGCCTCCGCTGCCCTTCACTTGCGCGAAGTCCCTCACGCGGCGCAGCAGCGCGTTTGCCACGCGGGGCGTCCCCCTGCTGCGCGAGGCTATCTCGGCGGAGGCCTCCGGCTCGATGCGTATTCCGAGAATGCGCGCCGAGCGCGTGATGATGGATGACAGGACGGCGGCGTCGTAATACTCGAAGTGCAGATTTATCCCGAACCGCGCCCGCAGTGGGGCCGTGAGCAGCCCGCTCCGCGTGGTGGCTCCGATGAGCGTGAACGGGCTGAGCCCTATCTGGACGCTCCGCGCCGACGGTCCCTTGTCTATCATTATGTCGATGCGGTAGTCTTCCATCGCCGAATACAGGTATTCCTCCACCACCGGCGAGAGGCGGTGTATTTCGTCAATGAAAAGCACGTCGTTCTTTTCGAGCGACGTAAGCAGCCCCGCAAGGTCGCCCGGCTTGTCGAGCACCGGCCCCGACGTAAGTCTGAACCCCACGCCCAGCTCGTTAGCGATGATGTTCGAGAGCGTCGTCTTCCCGAGCCCGGGAGGGCCGTGCAGCAGCGTGTGGTCGAGGGGCTCGCCGCGCCTCCGCGCCGCCTCGACGAAGACGCGCAGGTTCTCCACCACGCTCCTCTGCCCCGAGAAGTCGGAAAACCGCAGCGGCCGCAGGGCGTTTTCGTACTCCCTCTCCGCCGGCGTGCCCGCCTGCTCCGCCCTTATGTCGAATATGTCGTTTTTCCCCACTTTTGTAATAAGATGTGTTTCATTTCTTCTTCAAGCGTCCCGACGCGCGCCCCCGCCCTTGTCATTCCCCGAAGCCGGGAAGAAGCGCCGCCTCCGCGCCGCGCAGAAGCGTGAAGCTCTTCCTGTGGAATGGCGTAAGGCCGTAGCGGCGTATCGCCTCGCGGTGCTCCGCCGTAGGGTAGCCTTTGTTCTTGCGCCACATGTACTGCGGGAAACGCCTGTCAAGATCCTCCATGCAGTCGTCGCGGCAGGTCTTGGCGAGTATGCTCGCCGCGGCGATGGGCATGTACTTCCCGTCGCCTTTCACGATAGCGCGGAAAGGCAGACCGCCGTAGGGCGCGAAGCGGTTGCCGTCCACTATCACCGCCTCCGGGCGGACTTTCAGCGCGTCGAGGGCGCGGTGCATTGCCAGCATGGAGGCGTTGAGTATGTTCATCGCGTCTATCTCCTCCGCCGTCGCCGCGCCCACCGCCCACGCCGCCGCATCGCGCCTTATCTCCTCGCGCAGCTCGCGGCGCGTCCTGTCGGAGAGCCGTTTCGAGTCGTCCAGCCTCGCGTTGGAATACCCACGCGGCAGTATCACCGCCGCCGCGAACACGCTTCCCGCGAGGCATCCGCGCCCCGCTTCGTCGCATCCGGCCTCCGCAAGGCCTTCAAAGTAGCTTGCCGCAAGCATTCCTCGTTGTTTTTGCCGGCGTTCCGCCGGATTGCCGCGTTCCAGCCGCAAGGCATCCGCCTGATGCTTTCCCGCGCCGGCGGGCGCGGCTGGGCTTTCCGCGGCGGCGCTGCGTTTCAGAACATCCTGATTATGCGCTCTACGCTTTCGCACAGCGCGTCAATCTCCGCACGTGTGTTGTAGAGCGCGAAAGAGACGCGAGCCATGCTTTGCACCCCCATGCGTTCCACGAGCGGCTGGGCGCAGTGATGCCCCGTCCTTATCGCCACGCCGAAGCGATCGAGCAGAGTTCCGAGGTCTAACGGATGGATGCCGTCGATTGTGAACGACAGCACCGCGCTCTTGTGCGCCGCCCTGCCGTATATCCTCATTCCGGGGACTGCCTCCAGCCTTTGCGTGGCGTATTTCAGCAGGTCTCTCTCGTGCGCCTCTATTCCGTCCGCGCCTATTGCCGCGAGATAGTCAGCCGCCGCCGCCAGCGCGTGCGCCCCCACGTAGTCGGGAGTGCCCGCCTCGAAGCGCAGCGGCGCGTCCTCGTATTCGGTATGCCCGAAGCTCACGCTCTTGATCATTTCACCGCCGCCCTGGTAAGGCGGCAGCTCGGCGAGCAGGCTTTCGCGCCCGTACAGCACGCCCGTCCCCGTAGGCCCGTACATCTTGTGGCCGCTGAACACGAAGAAATCGCAGTCCATGTCCTGCACGTCTATCTTCATGTGCGGCACGCTCTGCGCCCCGTCCACGAGAACGGGCACTCGGCGGGCGTGGGCTATGCCGGCGAGCTTTTTCACGGGGTTCACCGTGCCGAGAACGTTCGACACGTGCGTTACCGCCACTATGCGGGTGTTCTTGTTGAAAAGCCTTTCGTACTCTTCGAGGAGCAGTTCGCCGTTGTCGTCCACCGGCACCACACGCAGCCGTATCCCTTTGCGCTCCTGCAGGAGCTGCCACGGCACTATGTCGGAGTGATGCTCCATCGCCGAAATTATCACCTCATCGCCGGCTTTCATGAAACGCCTGCCGAAGCTCGAAGCCACGAGGTTGAGGCTCTCGGTCGCGCCGCGCGTGAAAACTATCTCTTTCGCGCTGCGTGCGTTTACGAAGCCGCGAATGCGCTCCCGCGCCTGCTCGTACAAATCGGTGGCCTGCTGCGAAAGGAAATGCACCCCGCGATGCACATTCGCGTTCTCCGAATAATACTCGCGCACCATCGCATCGACTACCGCCCGCGGCTTCTGCGTGGTGGCGGCGTTATCAAGGTAGACGAGCGGCCTGCCGTAGACCTCACGCGAGAGTATGGGGAAATCGCCGCGTATCTTTTCTATGTCGTACATTTTCCGTCCGTCTGCACGCCGGTCGGCGCGAAATACTTGCAAAGATAGCTATTTTATGAAAGGGAAGGCGGCGGTGCGGC
>CAZLLM010000237.1:0-3364 GCA_964560405.1 uncultured Prevotella sp. | reverse complement strand
TCTTATATGAGAGTTGACATGAGATTATAAGAGAGTTGGACAAGCCCCCGCAGCCTCATTCCGAAGCACCGCAGACCGCCCGCGAAACACGCCATGAGCCGCCCTCGCCTGCTCAGTTTTCCGCCCGCCCCCCGCAAAACCGTTTCTTTCTCTCGCATCCGCAAGGCAAAGCGCATCCCTCAAAACCGTTCCTGCAACCCGCAGGTTTCCGCCGATACCCGCTGAAACCATCGCCCCGCATCCTTATCCAGCGCCCCTGCATCCTTATTCTGCCGCCGCGCCGCCTGTGACAAATTGTCATGAATGCGGGGATGGCGGGGCTTCCGGCATTTGGCACGGCTTTTGAGAGTGTCAGGCTGGACTGCGGCCGCAGGAAGAGGAAAGGCAAAACATTAAAACACAAAGGAAATGAACTTCGGGAAATTTACGATAAAGGCGCAGGAGGCCGTGAGGGAAAGCGCGGACTGCGCGGCGCGCAACGGGCAGCAGGCGGTCGAGCCGGCGCATCTGCTGGCGGGGGTGATGAAGGCCGGCGAGAGCGTCGCCGATTTCGTCTTCCGCAAGCTGGGGGCTGACCCCAGCGCGGTGAGGCGCGGAGCCGAGGCCGAAATCGCCCGGCTGCCGCGCGTTACGGGCGGGGAGCCTTATCTGAGCCGCGAAAGCGAGGGCGTACTCGCGGCGGCGGAGGACCTGGCGCGGAAAAACGGCGACGAATTCGTGGGGATTGAAGCCGTCCTCATGGCGATAGCCGGAAGCGGCGGCGCGGCGGCGCGGATACTGGGGGATTGCGGCGTGACGGCCCGCGGGCTGGGCGAAGCCGTGAAGGAGCTGCGCGGCGGGCGCAAGGCGGATTCGCAGTCGAGCGAGGACACCTACCGCGCCCTGTCGAAATACGCCCGTAACCTGGTGGAGGCCGCCCGGCAGGGGAAGCTCGACCCCGTGATAGGGCGCGACGAGGAGATACGGAGAGTGCTGCAGATATTGTCGCGCAGGACAAAGAACAACCCCGTCCTGTTAGGGGAGCCGGGCACGGGGAAGACAGCCATAGTCGAAGGGCTTGCCGAGCGCATCATGCGCGGCGATGTGCCCGAAAACCTGAAGGACAAGGAGATTTATTCGCTCGACATGGGCGCGCTGATAGCCGGCGCGAAATACAAGGGCGAATTCGAAGAGCGCCTGAAGTCGGTCGTGGGCGAGGTCACGCATTCCGACGGGAGGATAATACTGTTTATCGACGAGATACACACCCTTGTTGGGGCGGGGAAGAGCGAAGGCGCGATGGACGCCGCAAACATACTGAAGCCCGCGCTCGCGAGGGGCGAACTGCGGAGCATCGGGGCGACCACGCTTGACGAATACCAGAAGTATTTCGAAAAGGACAAGGCTCTCGAAAGGCGCTTCCAGACTGTGACTGTCGACGAGCCGAGTGTGGAGGACTCCGTCTCCATCCTGAGGGGGATAAAAGAGAAATACGAGAACCACCACCAGGTGCGCATACAGGATGACGCGATAATAGCCGCGGTGAAACTGTCCGACAGATACATAAGCGGCCGTTTCCTGCCCGACAAGGCCATCGACCTCATGGACGAGGCCGCCGCGAAACTGCGCATCGAGCGGGACTCCATGCCCGAAGAGCTTGACGAGACGGTGCGCCACGAGAAGCAGCTGGAGATAGAGCGCGAAGCCATAAAGCGGGAGCATGACGAGCCGAAGCTCGCGCGGCTGAACAAGGAAATAGCGGAGCTGCGGGAGAAGGCCGCGGCGTTCCGCGCCAAGTGGCAGGCCGAGAAAGACCTGCAAAGCAGGATACAGCAAAACAAGCAGCAGATAGAGCGGCTGCGCTTCGAGGCGGACAAAGCCGAGCGCGAGGGCGACTACGGCAAGGTCGCCGAGATACGCTACGGCCGGATAAGGAGCCTCAACGACGAGATCTCGCGGGTGCGGGAGCAGCTCAGGCAGCGGCAGGGCGGCAGCGCGATAGTGAAGGAAGAGGTTACGCCCGACGACATAGCCGATGTGGTAAGCCGCTGGGCGGGCATACCCGTCAGCCGGATGCTCCAAAGCGAGCGCGACAAGCTCCTGCGCCTTGAAGACGAGCTGCACGAGCGCGTGATAGGGCAGGACGAAGCCATACAGGCTGTGGCCGACGCGGTGCGCCGCTCCCGCGCCGGGCTGCATGACCCCAAGAGGCCGATAGGCTCGTTCATCTTCCTCGGGCCCACAGGCGTGGGGAAGACTGAACTGGCGAAGGCTCTCGCCGAGTTCCTCTTCAACGACGAGACAATGATGACCCGCATCGACATGAGCGAATACCAGGAGAAATTCAGCGTCACGCGGCTGGTGGGCGCGCCTCCGGGATACGTGGGGTACGAAGAAAGCGGGCAGCTCACCGAAGCCGTGAGGCGCAAGCCTTATTCCGTAGTCCTGTTCGACGAAATAGAGAAAGCCCACCCCGACGTGTTCAACATCCTGCTTCAGGTGCTGGACGATGGCCGGCTTACCGACAACAAGGGGCGCACCGTGAATTTCAAGAACACAATCATAATAATGACTTCGAATTTGGGCGGCCGGTACATACAAGGCCGCTTCGAAGAGCTGAAAGGCAAGGGCGCGGCGGAGTACGAAAGCGCGGTGGCAGACATGAAAAGCCATGTGACGGACATGCTCAAGAAGACGATACGCCCCGAATTCCTAAACAGGATAGACGAAATCCTGATGTTCCGGCCGCTTGAACGGGAGCAGATACGGCGGATAGTGCGGCTGCAGCTGAAAGGCGTGTCGCGCCTGCTGGAGCAGCAGGGGGTGAGGCTGGATGTTACGGAAAACGCGGCGGACTTCCTCGCTTCGGCCGGGTTCGACCCCGAATACGGCGCACGCCCGGTGAAGAGGGCGGTGCAGAAGCTGCTGCTCAACGATTTGAGCAAGAGGCTGCTTTCCGGAGAGGTGGACAAGGCGAGGCCCGTCCGCGTGGACGCCGCCGCCGGCTCGCTTGCCTTCCGCAACGAATGACGCCCCGCCCTTGTGCAGGAGGCGGGAATCCCCTTTCTACGTGCGTTAAATAGTCCGGCGGATAAGAGGATTATGCCCAAGATATCTTAGCCAATATCAAATGTTTTGAACTGTGTCCCTCGCGTTTCAGATTACATCAGGTGTATTCCTCAGACATGTCGGATATTTTCAGATATAGTACGGGCATATACAAGCAGCCTCCGTTATTCCTGACAAGCCGGACATACGGTCTCACGCTTGATGCGGCAGCGGGAATCTTGTAGTGCATAATTTTTGCTAAAACCATGAATGACCGTGAATAAAAGCGTATTTTTGCAAAAACGCGCTACATGAATATCTTGCACAGGATTGTCAT
>CAZLLM010000236.1:0-3372 GCA_964560405.1 uncultured Prevotella sp. | reverse complement strand
GGGTGTTTCAGATATAATCGTCTACGGTGTAATTCACGAAGTCAAGGAAAGGCTTCATGACACGGAACACTTCGGCTGCTTTTTCCGTCCAACCTGCGGAAAGGAAAAAACTGTCGGACATACAGGTATGGATACTGTAATCTCTTGGCTGGATATACTGCATATGGGGAAAGTCGCGGGGGAAGCCTTGCGGCACGGTCTTGACGCGGCTTTCGCCTATTTCGCCGAAGAGTGAGGCGAAGCGCGGATTTTCCACTATTTGCAGGAATTCGGCTGTGTTGTCGACTATGCTTTGACGGACGGCTTTGAGAATTGCCGGCGTAAGGCAATAGCTGCCTCCGGCAAGCATACAGTAACCATGCTGCAAGTGGATGTAATATCCGCCGTGCATTGATTTCTTGCCGCGTGGATTGACAAAAGCCCCCATGTGCGTTTTGTAGGGGCTTTTGTCGTTGCTGAAACGCACGTCGCGATAAATGCGGTAAGTGCAGTCTTTCGCCGTGAGGCGCGCCACCTCCGGCTCGAATGCCGCAATGCGCGCTATCATTTCGGCTGTGATTGCATCGAAAGACTGTCTGGCGGCTTCGTAGAGAGGTTTATTTTCGGCGAACCACTGCCTGTCGTTGTGCAGGGACAGGCCGGAGAGGAAATTTAGGACTGTCACGCAGCGTTCATCGGTGTTTTTTTTCATCTTTCAGGCGGTTTTGTGTCTGTATGCCGCAAAAGCGGCCTTCTTTGCGTGTGATTTCGGAATGGGCAGGCGGACTTATCTGAACTGTTTTACGGACGTGTTCCGTGGCACACTGCGTGTATTCTCAAAACGCATCAGACGTATTTCAAAATGCGAGGGACATTTTTTGAAATTATTCCGGACAAGATTCGAAGCATGCCTGCGCCGCCTTAACGTAAGCCAAGACCTTTCTTTCTCCCCGCGGCATCAGTTCGTGAAGAAATGCCGGCTGGCTCGGAGCAAGTGCCTTACAGCGCTTATCAGCTCTTGTATTTCCTGAAGCGTGTTGAGGTAGAGTATGCCTATCTGCAAGTCGCTTTCGCCGGTCTGCATCCTCACCTCCTGCCTGTCGCGGGTTTCCGAAAGCTGCCGCTTTGTAGCATTGGCATCAACCATCACCTTATCGGCGTTGCCGTAATCACGCCCGGCGATAATCGACTTCGCCTCCTCAAGAAGGGCTATGGTCTGATCACGCAATGGTTTCAGCTCTTCTATCCACTCCTTGGGCAGCGGGCTGAACCGATTGTCGATATGTTCAAGGCACGGGTCCGACATTCTCTTAAGGCAGTACAGCGTTTGCGAAATGCTGTTGCAGCCGAGGTGAAACCACGTGTTCTTTTCTACGGCTGTGAGGAAATCGATTTTCTTCATGCCAATGAGCTCCTTGCGGCGCATTTTCTTCCAAAGGCTGCGCTGCTCGTCAAGGTCGTTTGCTGAGTGGCGCAGTGTCTTGTAGTCGTCGTTAATCAGGCCGTTGATGATGCTCAGGAAATTGCTGCGTGCGAAATCTATCGTGCCTACCTGCGTCATTTGTATATGGTCGCCCAAAAGCTTGCGCACCTGCACCTTGTCGTTTGAACGCACGAGCTGGCGGAATATCTGGTCTTTGTTCTCGTTAGCCTCGTGCTTCTTGAATGCCTTGTTGTTGCGAATTACAATGACCACGACGAGGGCGATTGCAAGCAGCATGGCCGCCGGCCCGGCGAAATACATGAAAAGGGAAATGCAGAAGCACAGGATGAAAGCGGCGCCTGCCGTGATGAACCAGCCGCCTATTACCGACACGACCCCTGTAATGCGATAGACGGCGGTTTCCCGCCCCCACGCGCGGTCTGCGAGGGAGCTTCCCATTGCCACCATGAAAGCCACGTAGGTTGTGGAAAGCGGCAGCTGCAGCGATGTGCCGATTATGATGAGCAGGCCCGCGAGCACAAGGTTCACTGACGCCCGCACGATGTCGAAAGCGGCGCCGTCGGCGATTATCGCCTCGTCGGGGTTGAACCTCTTGTCAAGCCAGCGCTTTGTCCTCGCGGGGATGTACTTTGATATCGCGCCGGAAATGTTCATGACGTTGCGCACTGTGGAGCGCGCTATTTTTGACGAGCTGAAAATCTCCTCCCCCGCGTCCTGCCGCGAAAGGTTGACCGACGTGTTTATCACTTTCCGCGCCTTTTTCGAAAAAACCAGCGCGAAAACCATAATCACCCCGGCAAGGACGAGAAAGTACACGGGCGTGTCGGCGCTTTCGTGCAGCCTTGATACGCAGAACTGCGAGGGGTCGCCCGCTCCCGCGTCCACATAGTATCCGTAGGAAGACAGCGCGGCCAGCGGGACGCCGATGAAATTGACGAGGTCGTTGCCGGCGAAGGCCAGAGCCAGCGCGAAAGTGCCGAACAGCACGATTATGCGGAATATGTTCACGCCAGCGGCGTTGAGGGCCTGCATGATCGCGCTGAAAAGCACGAAGCCTCCGAGGAGTATCGCCGTCTTGTCGTCAGCAATCCACGCCTTCACGTCTTCCGTCATGAAAGACGCTTTCCCCAGACCGCTGACGAGAACGAAGTAAAGGATGAGCGTTACGGAAACGCCGCCGAACACGCCAACAGCCCACCGGCTGCGGCTCTTGTACTTGAATGTGAAAACGAGCCGCGTCAGCCACATCACCACGTATCCGAACACAAAAGCTATCGCCACCGACAAGAAGATGCCGAGTATTACGGAAAGCGCCTTGTCGGTGTTTATCAGCTGCGCAAACGTCAGGCTGCCGTCGCGGGTGAACTTGACGATGGCGAGGGCGGTGCTGCCGCCGAGCAGCTCGAACACCAGCGAGACGGTGGACGACGTGGGCATTCCCAGCGTGTTGAAAATGTCAAGCAGGATGACATCGCTCACCCCCACAGCAAGGAAGATGCACATCACCTCGCTCATATAGTAGTGGTCGGGATTCAGAATGCCGTGCCGGGCGATGTCCATCATCCCGTTAGAGGTTATAGTCCCCGTCAGGATGCCCGCCGCCGCGACTGTGAAGAGCACTTTCAGCCCCGCCGCCTTAGAACCCATGCCGGCGCTGAGGAAGTTGCCGGCGTCGGTCGACACTCCCGCCACAAGGTCGTAGCAAGCAAGAGAGAAGATGAATACAAGTACCGCCAAGTAAAGATATTCCATACGCGCAACAAGCCGCCGCCTGTTGCGGCAGGCCGCTGCAAAGATAGTCTTTTAATGCGAAACGGCAAGCGGCGGGCAGTCAGACTGACGGCGGCTCCGGATTTGCCGGCCCCCTCCTGCGTTTCACTTTACGGGGCGTTCCCGTGTTCCGGCTAAAACGCAATCATGCAATTAAGCCTTGCGCAATCCCATGCCGC
>CAZLLM010000235.1:0-3401 GCA_964560405.1 uncultured Prevotella sp. | reverse complement strand
TTTTAAGGCTGCGAGCAAGACGTTTTGAGGCTGCGCGGGCGGTGTTCTCCCGCTTCCCGCCTGCGGCTTCTCCGCTTTTTTCCCGCGCCGCCGCCGTGTTCCGCACGTCCTGAGCCGCCGGCGGGGTGGCTTGCGGGGGCGTCGGGCGTGTATTCCCGACGCTGTGCCGCTCGCAAGACGCATGCTCCGCGTCTTGCGATGACCGCCGGACGCAAGCTTCTGGGGCGAGAGGCGGGCGTTGCCAGAGTTTCAGTGTGATATGCGCTAAAAACATCAAATTAAAGTTAAACTAAGTTAATAGGGGGGGGGTAAATTGAATGCTTGTTATCTTTGCGGCGAATCCGCCGCTTAAAATACGGAAGGAAAGGCGGATGCCCCTGAACGGGCGGTTTCAGAAAGCGGATGTAACATATCTTTTTAAGAGTCAGTTTTGAAATTTGAAATGAACGGGGAACTTTTTACTTGGATTGCAGTAGGTTTCATTATCGGTGCGTCTGTTTATTATCTACTCAAACTCAAATTCAAATACAAAGACGGTGAAAAATTGGCAGCTGACCGCCGCAATGTGGAATATATCCCCACAGTTGTTTCCACACTTGGTGTGTTGGGCACGTTTGTTGGTATCGCCATAGGCCTGTGGAAGTTTAACCCCTCTGACCTTGACCAATCAATTCCGGGATTGCTTGGCGGTTTGAAGACGGCTTTCTTTACTTCCATAGCAGGTATGCTCGGTTCAATGTTTCTTTCTTGGCGTATCAATCTGAAGCAGGACAAAAAGGACGGCGGCATTTCTGACATCAACCAGGCCGCGGGGGAAATCACAAAGTCGGTAAAGGCGATGAGTGATGCCAACATCGAAACCATTCGCTCCATCCAAAAGCAACTGGCCGGGCAGGAGGCCGACCGCAAAGCCTTTTACCGCACGGCGGGCGAGGTGATGTCTAAGATGTCGGAAACGCAAAAAACAACGGCTTCCGACATCGGTTCGTTAGTGGTGTTGCAACGCAGCCAGGAAAACTCGCTCAGTGCTGTGGCGGAGTATTCGCAGAAAATAGAGGGCGGGATCGAAGCCGCCGTTGATAGGATGACAGGGATTATCCACTGTGAGGCGAGCGGGATTGGGGATAAAATGACTGAGACCAACGGACTTTTGGAACGCAAGTTTGGCGAGTTCGCCGAACTGCTCAAAAAGAGCAATACGGAAGCCCTTGTGGAGGTGATGAAGAAAGTGACCGAAGAGTTTCAGAAGCAGATGAACACGCTTATCAACAAGCTCGTTCAGGAGAACTTCGACCAGCTCAACAAGTCGGTGGAGAAGCTGAACCGATGGCAGCAGGAAAACAAGGAGATGATAGCTTCGCTCACTCGCCAGTACAAGGAAATGTCCGACAATTTCGAGGCGGCTTCTTCCTCGCTTTCTCGTGTCAAGGACGACACGGCCGCGCTTGTCAGCGAGGGCGGCAAGCTGCGCCAGCTTGTCGACGCGCTCAATCAGGTCGTCGTCGAGGACAAGCGGTTCATTGAAATCACCAAGGAGCTGCGGGAAACAGCCAGCCTCACCAAATCCAACATGGAATCGTTCGACGAATCCACCAAGGCGCTCAACGAGTGGGTGCGCAAACAGCGTAAATTCACGGACGGCGTGCAGCAGCTTATCGGCAAACTTGAAGAGCTTGACAAGATACGCGATTACGGCGAACAGTTCTGGAAAGGCACGAAAGACAAAATGGAAGAGGGCGTAGGCATCATTGCGCGAGGTTCGCAGACGCTCAATTCGCAGCTCAAAGAACTTGACAGCGAGTTCTACAACCGCCTGAGCGCGACACTCGGGGAACTCGACAGATGCATTGCGGGGATGGCAGAGCATTACACTAAAGACGGGGCGCGCTGAAAAACGCGGGCAATCATGGCGAAGACTAACGTATGGCTTTCTGTCTCCGACCTTATGACAGGCCTGATGGTGATATTCCTTTTTGTCGCCATCGCCTACATAAGCCGAGTGCAGAAGAACCAGTCTGCGCTTACCGACTACGTGGAAACCAGGAACGAGCTGCACGACAAACTTGTCAAGGAGTTCGAAGGCGACACCCTCAAATGGCAAATGGCCATAGGCAAAGACCTCACGATGAAGTTCAAGGAGCCGACAGTGCTCTTCGCCGCCGGCTCGTCTGAACTGACTCCGCGATTCAAGGAAATCCTCGACGAGTTCCTCCCCCGCTATTTCGGCATCCTGTTGAACGACAGCCTGCGCTCGAATATCAGGGAAGTCCGTATAGAGGGGCACACCGACGACGTGCCGATGCCGAGCCGCCATCCCGACCCTTACATTGCCAATGCGATGCTGTCGCAAGACAGAGCCCTGTCTGTCGTAAAATATTTCCGCTCTATGCCGCGCTTTGCAGGGTATTCGGACAAACAGAAGCGGCTGCTTGAATACTGGTTCACAGCCAACGGCCTCTCTTACGGCAAAGCTCTTGACGCGGACGGGAATTTCATTATAAAATCAGGCAAGCCGATTGACCGCGCCTATTCGCGCCGCGTGGAGTTCCGGATAGTCACTTCCGGCGATGAGGTGCTCGAGAACTTTGTGAAAGAGAACGCCAAATGAACGCCGAAGAAGCCGCCCCGATACATGACTTCCATACATTGAAGAAATGCCTCGCTGACATGGGCGTAAAGATCGGGCAGGCAGGCGTATGGCGCTCGGTCGGCACGGTTGAAGTGCGGCTCACAGATATAGGTGAACGTATTCTCTTTGAGGACGGCGGCATATTCTACATTGACGACAATGGTGTGAAACGCCGCGGGTTCATGTATAAAGCCGCTTTTTATTTCGAGTGGCAGGGGCGTGCAAGGCAGCCTAAGTTTCATGTTTTCAAATGTACCGCTATCGAAGACTTCGGACGTAGCGCTTACCGCTTTGCCAATGCCGAGCCAGTCAAAGTCCGTTCTCGCAATGAATACAAAGAAGTGGAAGTCGAGGGTATGGAACTATGTGAATATTGTAAAGGCATGTTGACGGGCAAAGAAGCGAAGCTCGTGAACAATTCTGACGACTTTGTCAGAATCCTTAAAGAAGCGGGTGATGTGCAGCAACCTGCCGATACGGACATTCTCGGCTATGTCAGGAATTGGGAGGACATATCCCTTGCCTACCGTGAAAAGCAGAACTTTACCTGCGAAAAGTGCGGCATCCGTATAGAAGACAGTTTCGACCGTCGCTATATGCAGACCCATCACAAGAACGGCGTAAAAACCGACAATCGGGAGAGCAATCTTCAATGCCTGTGCGTCAAATGCCATTCGGAGGCGGACGACGCGCACCGCCGTAATTTTTCTTCCGCCGCGCAGAAAATCGTCATTGACGAGTTTATGCGGAAATACAAGTCATGACAAGCGGC
>CAZLLM010000234.1:1897-3418 GCA_964560405.1 uncultured Prevotella sp. | reverse complement strand
TGTATAAGTGTTTTGTTTTTAAGTTTGCGTATCAAGAACTTCATCGGCAGCATCTTCGCGCCGCCGTGCGGCGGCCGTGCCTTACGCGAGGCGGAAGAACCGGCGGAAAGGGGCGCGGCTACTCGTCGTACCACTCGTCGTCCCCGTCGTCTTCTCCGCCGGAATCGTCGTAGTACTCTTCCTCCCCGCCGTCTTCCGCGCCCCCGTCCGTGTCGTCGTAATAAACGCCGTCCTCTTCCGCGCTTTCGTCCGGCTTCGCGGCTTCTTCCGGCTCCTCCTCTTCCGCGTCGCCGGGCAGCTCGTCGCCGGAGATGTATATGTCTTCCTGGTCGAGCTGCAGCCCGGGCTTTATTTCGAGCGGCGCGAACTGCACGGAATAGAACTTCTCGTAGTCGGAGATGCTGTAATCCACGCCGAGCCTTTCGAGGTTGGCGTCTGAAATAACTATGAGCCGCGCGCTTCCGAAATAGGGGCGCATAGCCGGCTGGCTGTACAGGCGCTGCACATAGGCGTGGGCTTCGTCGAAGTTGCGGAAGCCGCCCACCCGGTATTCGCCTATGCCTCCGCCGCCCGCCTGCTGTATTTCGAAGTTCCGCGCGGCGAAGTTCGTGAAGTTGTAACGCGCCAGGTCGTAAAGCAGCATATTCCCGTCGACGGAGTCGGCGGGGTAGGCTATCACCACCGTGAAGTCCGTGTTCCGCTCGGCCGATATGGCCTGCTGCCTCGCGAGCGAATCGAGCGCGGCCTCCGCCCCAGCCGTGCGGCGATCCCAAAGGCTCGCGAGGCTGTACATCCCGGCTCCGGGCACGCGCCCTTCCTTAACGCCTTCCACAATCGACAGGGCGATAGGCGTTACGCCGTCCTGCGGGTATTCCGAGGCGAGGCTTTCCAATTCGCTTATGAAGGAGTCGCGCTGCCCGAGCCGCAGCTGCGCCATGGCATCAAGGAACATGAACTTCGCCCTGTTTGCTCCGTCCGCGTACCTTGCGGCCGACACCGCGGCGTTTGCCACAATTGCGCTCACGTCGCCGCTGCGGTATGCGCTGTACGTGGCGCGGTAGAGGGAGTCTTCCGCCTGCCTGCCGTACTTAGCGTCGAACTCGAAGTCCGGGTCGGAAATCTCTTTTGTCTTCTCGTCGCCGGCGTAAGAGGCCATCATCGCCGCCTTGCAGCGTCCGGCCTCCTCGCCGCGCCCCATGCGGGAGTACAGCAGGAAAAGCTGGTAAAGCACGTCGCACATCTTTTCGTAGGAGGGGTGCTCGTTGTAAAGGCGCAGCAGGGTGCTTTCCGCGAGCGGGAGGTTTCCGAGCTTGTCTTTTTCGATGACGCCTGCGGCGTGCAGGTTCTCCATTATGATTTTGTTGCATCCGGCGAGCTTGTCTTCTGTCATGGGGAGCTGGGCGATGTAGTATTCCCTCGTCAGCCTTTCGTCCTCTTCCTCTTTGCCGCCCTTCGCCTTTACGGAGTCTGCGCCGCCTGCATCGCCGCCCGCCCGCGCCGTGTCCGCCTCCGCCTTGCCGC
>CAZLLM010000234.1:0-1797 GCA_964560405.1 uncultured Prevotella sp. | reverse complement strand
CCGCCAGGGTTGAATCGGAGGGGGCGCCGCCCGCGCCTCCGGCCTGTGCGGTATCGGCGGCCGCTTCGTCCCCCTCGCCGCCGGCTCCGTCCGCCTCATCCTGCGGCGCGCCGCCGTCAAGGCCTGTCTCGGTGACTTCCTTGTTCGAGCGCCGCCAGTTGTCTTCAAGCGGCCTGTCGCCCCACCGCCGGCGGAAGTCCTCCTGCCCCTGGCTCACCGCCAGCTGGTTGTAGAAATACCATGCGCCCCCGCTCTCTCCGCCGCCCTGCTGCGCCGCATTGCCTGCCGCCGCGCCGCCCGCGGGCGTTCTCGCCCCGGTGTTCGACCCGCGGTTCTTCGCCGCCTCGCGGCGGCGCTCCTCGCGGATCCGCTCTTTCTCCGCCTCGATTATCTTGTCGATTACGGCGTTGCGGCTTTCCTCGTCCATGCCTGCCAGCGCGATGAGGCTGTCTTGCAGGTGGACGGCGGCGGTATGCGGCTCGAGCTCTTCGATCACCTTGGCTTTTTTCTGTATTTCCTCGTAGTCCTCCCGCTCCTTGTCGATCATGCCCGCCGCTTTGGAGTAGCACCGCCGGCAGGAGGTGAAGTCGTTGCGGGAGTAATAGAGGTCGCCGAGCCTGAGGTAAAGCGCGCCTTTCTCCACGCCGTTGCGCGTGCCTTTCACGCCCTTTTCGTAGGCTTCTATCGCTTTCAGCGTGTCGTTTGACGCCAGCCAGATGTTGCCCATCGCGTAGTATATCTGGTCGAGGTACTGTTCGTTCTTGCCTTGCCTCGACATGGAGCGCAGCCGGGAGAGCATTTTCTTCGTCTTATCCTTCGAGACGACCTCCGTCTGCATTACGCGGGCGTTCACGGCCACCTCGTAAGGCGGGCTCTGGCGTATCACTTTCGAAAGCATCCTGTAAGCCTCCTCCTTGTTCCCGAGCCGGCTGTTTATCTGCCCCATGAGGAAGTACATCCTTGCTTTGCTCCGCGCCCCTTTCGAGCGCCGCGCCACGTTCCGCAGGTAAGGCAGGGCCTCCGCGTACTTCTCCTGCCGCACGTAAAAGTCGGCGTAGGCCTTGTCAAGGTCGTCCAGCGCCTGGCGGGGCAGGCTGTCGCGCCCGATTTTGTTGGCGAGCACGTCCTCCGCGTCGTAAAACCAGTCGAGTTCGGAATAGCAGGCGGCGAGCCATGCGCGGCTCTCCGCAAGCACTTCGGGCTCGGAGGCGTAGAGGCGCGTCATGTAGGAGAAAGTGGACGCCGCCTCGATGAACTCGCCCTTGCTGAACTGCGCCTTGCCCATCAGCATCCACGCGTTCTTCAGGAAAGGGTTGTACTCTTTCTTCGCCAGGAGCCTCTTCTGCTTTTCGGTGCGGCGGCGGGTGCGGCTCATCTTCGGCTTCCGCTTTATGGAGTGGATCTTTATGGCCTTCTCGCACTTCTCAATCGCCACGTCGAAATTGCCCTTCCCTATGCCCGCCGTGTTCTTGTCGCTCACTATGAACACGGGCAGCGTCTCGGTGAAGTTGTCGGCGTGACCCGTCTCCTGCGCCAGCACGCCCGCCTTGTACGCCTCATGCCCGTTGAAATACGTGTTGTAGCGGGCGGTGAAAGAATGGTAAAAGCGCGACGCCGCCGTGTTGTTCTTGGTCGAACACGCCGCGGCGAGGAGAAACGCCGGTGCCGCCATATAAGGTATAATGCTAATGCGCCTCACTTTCCTTACGCTGATTAGCCGCATGCAGGACGCGCCGGCGGCCGCCGGCGCGGAAACATTACTTTAACGCAGCCGCCGCCCCTTTATTGCCTCCGGCG
>CAZLLM010000233.1:0-3423 GCA_964560405.1 uncultured Prevotella sp. | reverse complement strand
TTACTTCCGCGGAAAGGCGGCGGGGCGGCCGCCCCGCACTGTCCTTATTTCCCGAGTAGGGTGTTGATGGCCTTTTCCAGCTGCACGTCGTTATCCTGCAGCCTTTCCTCCGGGGTTTGGTAGACAAGGATATCGGGGCGGAGCTCCTGGTTTTCGAGGTAATTGCCGCGCAAGTCCTTAAAGGCGACTTCCGGCAGTCCGACGACTATCCTGCTGTTCACTTGCGTCTCCCACCATACGGCAGTCATCGTGCCTGCCACGGGGGCTCCTACAAGCTTGCCTATGCCGAGTTCCTTGTACATGAAAGGGAAGCCGTGCGCGTTGGAGTAGTCGTCTTCGCATATCAGGACAGCCGAGGGCTTGTACCACTGCATATAGGGGTCGCTTCCGATGTACTGCCCCCGCGGCTCGTAGGTCTGGAAAAGTTTCCCGCTGAGAAGTATCCCCAGATCGTCGTGAAGCCAGCCGCCGCCGTTGTGCCGTATGTCCACGACGAGGGCTTCCTTGTTGCGGTACCTGCCGAGCACATCGGAGAACACGTCGCGGAAGCTGCCGCTGTCCATAGCCTTCACGTGCACATAGCCCACTCTCCCGCCTGAGTATTTCTCTGTTATTTCGCGGCGGCGCTCAACCCACCGTTTGTAAAGCAGGTCGTTTACCGCGCCGGCCGAAACTGGGATCACCACTTCCTCATATTCGTTCCTGCCTTTGCCGTCTGAAACCAGGAGCGTGGTTCTCGCGCCGCTTTTGCCGGCGAGCAGGGGGAAGTAGTCCTTGCCTTTTTCAACGGCTTCGCCGTCTATTTTCTTTATTATGTGCCCGGGCTTGATTTTGGAACCGGCGAAGTCGAGCGGCCCGCCTTTTACGATTTCCTTTATCAGAAGCCCGTCGCCGTCGAAGCTCTCGTCGTAGAAAGCGCCGAGGCTCGCCGTCTGCCGGTTTGCGGAGGTGGCCGAGACGCGCGCCCCTGTGTGGGAGGCGTTGAGCTCGCCGAGCAGTTCGCTGAGCAGTTCGCCGAAGTCGTAGTCGTTGTTTATCTCCGGGAGGAAGCGCCTGTATGTTTTCGCGTAGTAGTCCCAGTCGACGCCTCCGAGGTCTTCGCGGTAGAACTTGTTTTTTATGAGGTTCACAACGTGGTCGAAGATGTATTCCCTTTCCGCCAGGGGCTTGTAGTCAAACTGCGCGCGGAAGCCCACGTCTTTCGCCTGCCCGTTGTCAAGGCTTATTTTGCGCAGCCGCCCGTCTCCGCTCTTGTAAAGGCTTTTCCCGTCGGCGGCAGGCAGGAACGTCCCGTACCCCGCCCCTTTGTTCAGTACTTTCAGCGAGCCGTCGTCAAGGTCGCGCACCCACAGGTCGGCGCTTCCGTCGTACGACGCGATGTAATACACTTTCCTGCCGTCTTCCGCGAGGTGGAAATCGCCTATCGAGCCGGAGTTCGCGGTAAGCCTGACAAGCCGGTCTCTGCATCCGCCGAAGTCGGGCTCGAAGACCTCCGTGCTGTCTTTCCCGGCTTCCCCGTCCTTGCCGGAGGCCTTGTCCTCATCCTTCCGCTTTTCTTTTTTGTCTTTGGGCTGTTTCCCGCCGTCTCCGCCTTTTCCGTCCTTTCCGTCCTTTTCCTTCTTCTTCAGCTCCTCCAGTCTCTTCTTTCTCGCGTCGTAAAGCTCTCGCCCCTCCTTGTCAAGCCTGAAACGGTCGTAGGCCTCCCCGTCCAGGAAAACCAGCCAAAGGTCGTCCTGCGCGCCCCAGCTGCCGTGACTGCGCATCCCGGCGCGGTCGCTCGCGAAAATCACCGCTTTGCCGCCAAGCGCCCAGTGGGCGCCGCCGTCGGAGTAGCCGCTTTCGGTAAGGTTCACCACCTTTGTGCCGTCGGCTTTCACCGCCGCCACGTCGCGGTTGTTCCAGCCGCCGACGCCTATGTAGGAAGTGAGCAGCCAGCGGCTGTCGGGCGACCATTCAAAGCTGAGGTCGAAATCGCGGTACGAGAAGTTGTACCTTTTCGCAAGCACCGTGCGCGATATCTTCGACTCCAAGCTGTACACGCGCAGCTCCGTGCGGTTGGCCCAGTAGGCGATGTATTTCCCGTCGGGCGAGAATTCCGGCATATAGCACGCCTCCCCGCCAGCGATGAGGGGCTCTTCCCGCAGCTCGTTCCCGTAGACGAAAGTCTCGTCGTCCTCGCGCACGAGGGTGGCCTTGTATATGCCCCAAACGCCGTTGCGCTCCGAGTCGTACACTATCGTCTTCCCGTCGGGGCTTATGCTGACGGTCTTCTCCTCTTCGGCAGTGTTGGTGACGCGCTTCGTGGTCTCGTAGTCGGGCGAGGTGACGTACACATCGCCGCGCGCCACGAAAGCCACCTGCTTCTCGTCCTTCGGAAGCGAGAACGACGACAGCCCCTGCGTTAAGGTCATCGGGATTACAGGCACCGCCGTCTCGTCGGCGGCCACCCTCACGTCCACCCGCTCCGGCTCCCCGCCTTCGCGCATCGTGTAGAGTGCCCCGTCGTAGCTGAAGCACAGCGTCCCCGATGCCGATGCCGAAAGGTAGCGCACCGGATGCCGCCTGAACGAGGTGAGCCGCCGCACGTCTGCGCCGTCAATGCCGCGACGGCACACGTTCATAGAGCCGGAGCTTTCCTCCAAGTAATAAAAGCTCTTGCCGTCGGGCGCCCAGCATGGGTTGCGGTCCTCGCCCTTGAAGTCGGTGAGCCTCCGGAACGTGCGCTTTTCCGCGTCAGTCTGCGTGAGCCAGATGTCGCGCGTTACCGGCGACGTGTGGTGTTTGCGCCACGGGTCCTCATACCCCTTCTCGTCCTGAAAAAGCAGCAGCCCCGCCGCGTTAGCCGAGATGCTCGTCATGTTATAGGAAGAGAACAGCTTAGGCCGCGAGCCGGCGGTGTCGACCGAGTAAACCTGCTGGAATTTGCCGGGGAAGACACCGTCCTCCGCATCGGCCATGTAATAAGATGAGTAAAGGATGCGGCCGTCGGGCAGGAAGGCCTTCACGTATTCGTTGGCCGAATGGGTGGTGAGCCGTTTCGGGACGCCGCCTCCGGCAGAGACGAGGAACACGTCGAAGCCGCCGAGCCGGTCGGAGGAGAAAGCTATCAGCTTCCCGTCAGGCGACCACGCGGGATAGGAATCGTAGCCCGGGTCGCTCGTAACCTGCCTCGCGCGGCCCCCCGCCGACGGCACGACGAACAGGTTTCCGTGATAGGAGAACACAATCTCCGTACCGTCGGGCGAAATGGCGCTCGCCCGCAGCCACATATCCTCGCCCCCCGCTCGCGAGGCCGCCGCGAGCAGCAAGGCCGCGGCGGCAAGTGGAAATCTTCTGGTCATATCTCTCAGTTTTTCAGCCGCCACGCGGCTTGCCGCCGCAAATATATGCATTTCCCGCGAATGCCGCCCTCCCGCGCCGCCC
>CAZLLM010000232.1:0-3428 GCA_964560405.1 uncultured Prevotella sp. | reverse complement strand
GCGTTGAATGTTTGCGCAGGCCGGCGTGTCAGTCACGGCTGGCGAGTTTGTTGTCGGAGCCGAGCACGTCGGTAATCTTGTGCTTGTACATCTCTTCCATGAGGCTGCGTGCAGGGCCGCAGTACTTGCGCGGGTCGAACTCCGCCGGCTTTTCGGCGAAAACCTTGCGCACAGCCGCCGTGAACGCGAGGCGTGAATCGGAATCGATGTTGATTTTGCATACCGCGCTTGCGGCGGCCTTGCGAAGCTGTTCCTCTGGTATTCCGACGGCATCGGGCAGACGGCCGCCGTTTGCGTTGATGATGTCGACGTATTCCTGCGGGACGGAAGACGACCCGTGAAGCACTATCGGGAAGCCCGGCAGCTTCACCATGATTGCGTCGAGTACATCAAATGCCAGCGGGGGCGGCACAAGGCGGCCGGTCTTAGGGTCGCGTGTGCATTGTTCAGGCTTGAACTTGTACGCCCCGTGCGATGTGCCTATGGAGATGGCGAGAGAGTCGCATCCTGTGCGTTCTGTGAAATCTATCACTTCTTCGGGGCGTGTGTAATGGCTCACTTCGGAAGACACTTCGTCTTCAACGCCTGCGAGCACGCCTAACTCGCCCTCTACGGTTACGTCGTGCTGGTGAGCGTATTCTACGACTTGTTTCGTGAGAGCCACGTTCTCTTCGTAAGGCAGGGAAGAGCCGTCTATCATCACTGAGGAGAAGCCGAGGTCTACGCAGCTCCTGCACAGCTCGTAGCTGTCTCCGTGATCAAGATGGAGGACGATCTCAGGATTTTTGCAGCCGAGCTCCTTGGCGTATTCCACTGCGCCTTGCGCCATATAACGCAGGAGAGTGGGGTTGGCATAGCTGCGCGCGCCTTTTGAAACTTGGAGTATCACCGGCGAGCGAAGCTCTGAGGAGGCTTTTATTATCGCCTGCAGCTGTTCCATGTTGTTGAAGTTGAACGCGGGAACAGCCCATCCGCCTTTGATTGCGCGGCCGAACATTTCGCGGGTGTTGACCAAGCCTAAATCTTTGTAATTTACCATAATTCTATGTTTTTAAGTATTGTATATGTTTTCAGTTCTGCAAAAATAACGATTATTTCAGACTTTCATGCCGCGGATGCTTTTTGCCGCCCGCAAGGTTTTTCCAGCGCGGCCCGTATGCCGCGTCCGGCAGGCTGCCTTGCCGCTTTGGGGGTGCGCCGCGTCATCTTACGAAAGCCTTTCCGTTCCACTTGAACACGAGTCTTCCGCTCACGTAAGGGCGGACTTTCCTTTCCTCTTCCGGCGTCAGCGTTTCAAGCGACAGGGCGCAGCTCAGCGCCGGCTCGTCTTCCGACAGCTCCGCGTACATAAAAGCGTTTTCGCACAGAGCTTTCGCATACGCAAGGCGGGCGGCGTCGCACGTGTCGGCTTTCGTAAGAAAATCTTCCTTAGCGGGCATTGGGGCGAGCGTCCCGCCGTCAATCCTTTTCCACCCCGTGGTGTAAAAAGCCGCGCTGCTTTCTTTTGCGGGGGATGAATACGTTGACACGACGGCAAGGATTGTGTCGCCGTCCGTCGTGCCGAGCTTTTTCATTGCCACAGTGCTTTTTTGCGTTGCGCGAAGCAGCAGGTAGCCGCCTTTCATAACGAGCAGTTCGCTCTTGCCGCCGTAGATGTTCTTCACGTTGGGCTTCATGCCGCTCTTGTAGAAGTCTATGCAGTCAAGGCGGTCGTTTCTCGTCATTACCGGGACGATGCTGTCGGGCATTTCGGCGAACAGCCGCTCCATGCTCTGGGCTTCCGCCGCCGCCGTGCACAACGCCGCCGCCGCAAGAAGGAAAATGCGCTTCATACGGCGCAAAGTTACAAAAATCCCGAATTGTTGTCAGCGAACCGGCCGCATTAGCGCGGCGTTTGCCGGGGAAATACGGCGTCCCTTGCGCCGCGGGTCACGGGAAAAGATTTATTTTTGCAAAGACAATCAAGGCGGCAGTCCGCAGGCAGGCCGCCGTGGAAGGAGAAAGGGGGACGCTCTCCCCGCCAAGCCGCCTCTCATGCCGCCTGATAACGATAAGGATATGGAAACACGCGATTACGGCATCGAGGTTGTCGTTGCCGACATAACGACCCTCACGACCGATGCCATAGTGAACGCCGCGAACAGCACCCTGCTCGGCGGCGGCGGAGTGGACGGCGCAATCCACAGGGCGGCGGGCCCGCGCCTTTTTGAAGAATGCAAGGCTCTGCACGGCTGCCCGACGGGGCAGAGCAGGATAACAGGAGCCTACAACCTGCCGTGCCGCTACGTAATCCACACCGTCGGCCCCGTATGGCGCAGCGGCGATGACCGGCGGATGCGCGAGCTTCTTGCCTCTTGTTACCGCACATCGCTGAAATTAGCCGGGGAATACGGCATAAAAAGCATCGCGTTCCCGTGCATAAGCACCGGCGCTTACTTTTTCCCGAGAAAGGAGGCGGCCGAAACGGCGCTTTCGGCTATTGAGGAATGCCTCAGGCGCGGAGAATACGACGGCAAAGTGGTTATCTGCTGTTTTAAGCAGGAGGATGCCCAGATCTACCAGGAATGCCTACGCGGCATGCGAGCCTTTCCGCCGCAATGAGGCGATTGCACGTCGTGGCGGCTGCGATACTTAGAGACGGACGCTACCTGTGCGCGCTCAAAGGGCGGACGCGCTACGGGTACACCAGCTTCAAGTACGAGTTCCCCGGAGGAAAGGTCGAGCCGGGCGAAACGCCGCGCGCCGCGCTCGAAAGGGAGCTGCGCGAAGAGCTGGGCTGCGAGGCAAGCGCCGGGAGGCTGCTGGGTACGGTAAGCTGCGAATATCCCGACTTCGCCATCACGCTTGACTTGTTCCTGTGCCGCATACATGGGACGCCTGTTTTTCGCGAGCACGCAGGCCACGTATGGCTTCCGCCCGGCAGCCTGCGCGGTCTTGACTGGGCGGCTGCCGACGCCGAGGCTCTCGCCCTGATTCCCGGAGTCCCGCCGCAGCCGCAGGCCTGAGAAAACGAAACTTTAACGCGGAAAAACAAACAGACCGTGGACATTGAGGAATTCAGAGAGTACTGCCTCTCATTCAAAGGCGTTACCGACCGGATGCCTTTCGGCAAGGCGGTCTCGGAATACGACAGGAACCTGCTCGTATTTTACATTCTCGGCAAAAAATGGTTTTGCCTTGTGAATATCGACGTTTTCGATTTCTGCACCGTAAAGTGCGCCGCCGGGCAGGCCGGAGAGCTGCAAGGCAGGTACGAGGGCGTGCGGCCGGCGTACCACATGAACAAGAAGAGCTGGATAAGCGTCAGCCTCAACCGGGACGTGCCTGATGCGGCAGTCAGGGAGCTGGTGCGGCAGTCATACGGCATTGTCGCGTCGTCCCTGCCGGAAAAGGACAGGGAGGCGCTGCGGGCGCTGTGAGACGGGCCG
>CAZLLM010000231.1:0-3433 GCA_964560405.1 uncultured Prevotella sp. | reverse complement strand
CCCCCGGCGGGCGGGGGCGGAAAGGGCGCGAGGCCGCCGGACGGGCGCAAGGCGGGGGCGCGGATTAAGACTTATATTCGTATCTTTGCACGCGCAGGCGCCCCGCCCGGCAGACAGGGGCCGCGCCTGCGCCGACAAACCGCCGGACATGGAAACGGAAAACCTCATCTCATACAGCGACGTGCTGATAAGGCACGGGGACTGCGACATCGTGAAGGGCGTCACGCTCAGCGTCAGCAAGGGCGACTTCGTGTATATAATAGGCCCGGTGGGCGCAGGCAAAAGCTCCATACTGCGCACCATGTACGCCGACCTGCGGATAAGCGGCGGCACGGCCTCGGTGCTGGGCTGGGACATGGCGAAAATCAAGAGGAAGCACATACCCGAGCTGCGGAGGAAGGAGGGCATCATCTTCCAGGACTACAAGCTGCTGGGCGACATGAGCATCCGCAAGAACCTCGAGTTCGTGCTGCGGGCTACCGGGATGAAGCAGAAAAGCGAGATACGCGAGCGCGTGCGGGACGCCTTGGAGCGCACAGGGCTGACGGGGAAGGAGGGGAAGTACCCCGACGAGCTGTCGGGCGGCGAGCAGCAGCGGGCGGCGATAGCGCGCGCCATACTGAACGACCCGCTGGTGATACTCGCCGACGAGCCTACCGGGAATCTCGACAAAAGCACCGCGCTCGGCGTAACGCAGCTCCTCGCGGAACTGAACGCCAACGGCACGGCAGTGATAATGAGCACGCACAACCTCGACCTGATAAACAAGTTCACGGGGAAAGTCTACCGCTGCAGCGGCGGCGCGTTCGAGGACGCTACGGACGACTTCTGCGAGCCGCTGGAACTCAAGGACATCGAAGCCCCCGAAGACGGGCTGTAAAAGGCGGCAACGGGAAAAGGAACATGAAAGTGATGAAATTCGGCGGCACCTCCGTAGGCTCGCCGCAGAGGATGAAGAACGTGGCCTCGCTCATTTCCGGCGGAGAGCGGAAGTTCGTAGTGCTGTCGGCCATGTCGGGCACGACCAACGCCCTCGCGGAAATCTCCGACTACCTGTGCAGGCACAACGCGCGCGGGGCGAACAACATGATAAAGAGCCTCGAAGCCGTCTACCACAGGCACGTCGGCGAGCTGTACTCCACAGAAGAGTTCCGGCAGCCCGCCGACCGCTTCATAAGCGAGGCGTTCAGGCGGCTGCACTCGCTGACGAAGCTGGAATACAGCGAGCGGAACGAGAAGGAAATCCTCGCGCAGGGCGAGATAATAAGCTCGCGGATGATGGAAGGCTGCCTGAAGGAGCGCGGCGTGAACGTGCTGCTGCTCTCCGCGCTGGAATTCATGCGCATCACGGAGGACGGCGAGCCCGACCTGCTATACACGGAGCGGAACCTGAAAAGGATACTCGGCGAAAACCCCGGCTACGACATCTACCTCACGCAGGGGTTCATCTGCAAGAACGCGCGAGGGGAGACCGACAACCTGAAAAGGGGCGGGTCGGACTACACTGCCTCGCTGATAGGCGCCGCCATAAACGCCGAAGAGATACAGATATGGACGGACATCGACGGGATGCACAACAACGACCCCCGCTTCGTCAGCGGCACGGCGCCCGTAAAGCAGCTGAACTTCGACGAGGCCGCCGAGCTCGCCTATTTCGGGGCGAAAATACTGCACCCCACCTGCGTCCTCCCCGCCAAGTTCGCCGGCATACCCGTCAGGCTCCTGAACACGATGGACCCATCGGCCTGCGGGACCATCATAAACAACGACACCGAGAAACGGAAGATAAAGGCCGTCGCAGCCAAGGACGACATCACCGTAATAAGGATTGTCTCCTCGCGGATGCTGCTCGCCACGGGATTCCTGCGCAAAGTGTTCGAGATATTCGAGACCTGCAAGACCAGCATCGACATGGTTACCACCTCCGAAGTGGGCGTCTCGATGAGCATAGACAACACCGCGCGCCTCGACGAAATCGTCGGCGAGCTCAAGAAGTACGGCACGGTGGACATCGACCGCAACATGTGCATCGTATGCGTCGTAGGCGACCTCGAATGGGGCAACGTAGGCTACGAAAGCCTCATAGCCGGCGCGATGAGCTCCTTCCCCGTCAGAATGGTGTCATACGGCGGAAGCAGCCACAACATCTCCTTCCTCATACGCTCCGAAGACAAGGCGGAGGCGCTGAGGACGCTGAGCGCGAAACTCTTCAACGGCCGGCAGGCCAAAGACCGCCCCTGACATGAAAGGCTTCCCGCAAGAACAGCTCGCCGCGCGCCCCACCCCCTTCTACCTTTACAGCAAGGCTCTTCTCGACGACACCCTGAAAGCGGCGGAAGAGGCAGTGAGAAACGACGGCAACTTCCGCATTCACTACGCGGTGAAGGCCAACGACAACCCCGCCGTGCTCGGCGTGATAGCGCGAAAGGGCTTCGGAGCCGACTGCGTGAGCGGCGGGGAGATCCGCAAGGCAGTCGCCGCCGGGTTCAGCCCCAGCGAAATAGTGTACGCAGGCGTGGGGAAAAAGGACGAGGAGATAGAGTTCGCCCTGAAAGCCGGCATCATGGCTTTCAACGCCGAAAGCGTCCAGGAGATAGAAGTGATAAACGGAATCGCAAGGCGTGCGGGCCGCGCCGCCGCCGTCGCCCTGCGGATAAACCCCGGCATAGACGCGCACACGCACGCTAACATCACGACGGGGGCGGAGGAAAACAAGTTCGGCATCGCTCTGGCCGACGTGATGCCCGCCGTAAGGCTCATACTCTCCCTCGGCTCCCTGCGCTTCAAGGGGATACATTTCCACATAGGCTCGCAGATAACGGAGTTCGGCTGCTTCGCGAGGCTCTGCACCGTAATCAACGGGCTTCTCGACCGCTTCGACGAATGCGGCATAAAGTGCGAGATGGTGGACGTGGGCGGCGGGCTCGGCGTAGACTACGGCTTCCCCGACGAAAACCCCATACCGGACTTCAAAGGCTATTTCGCCACATACCGCGACAACCTAAGGGCGCGGCCGGGGCAGACGGTGCGCTTCGAGCTCGGAAGGTCGATAACCGCGCAATGCGGCAGCCTGATTACAAAAGTGCTGTTCGAAAAGCCGGCGGCGCGCAAGAAGTTCATCATAGTGGACGCTGGATTCACAGACTTTATAAGGCCCGCCCTTTACGGCGCGAGCCACCGCATAGAGAACCTCACCGGCGGCGGGGAGCCTGAAAAGTACGACATCGCAGGACCCATCTGCGAAAGCAGCGATGTCTTCGCCGAAGGTGTCACGCTCCCGCGCACCCGGCGCGGCGACTTCCTCGCCATACGCTCCGCCGGCGCCTACGGCGAGGTGATGGCCTCCGCGTACAACGCCCGCCCCCTGATAAAAGGGTATCTCTTCCCCGGATGACCTCCCCGCGCCCCGCAAGCCGCCCCCGCCAAAGCCGCC
>CAZLLM010000230.1:0-3460 GCA_964560405.1 uncultured Prevotella sp. | reverse complement strand
GGCGGGGAGGGCGCGGGTCAGAAGCTGTGTATCAGGGACAGGATGTTAGCGGTGAAGAGGCGCACGGAGACGGCCAGGAGTATTATGCCGAAAAACTTGCGCAGGAGGTAGATGAACGACACGCTCACCTTGCGCTCCGCCCATCCTGTGGCGCGTATCACGGCGTAGACGCACAGCATGTTGAGCACGAGGGCGGCGATGATGTTCACCGTATGGTACTCCGCCTTGAGTGCGAGCAGCGTGGTGAACGCGCCCGCCCCGGCGATGAGGGGGAATACCACCGGCACGAGCGTGGCCTCCTTTATGGGGCCCTGGTTCTTGAATATCGTGACATCAAGGATCATCTCGAGCGCCACGAGGAAGATGACGAGCGAGCCTGCCACGGCGAAAGACTGTATGTCCACGTTGAAAAGCCGGAGCATCGCGTCGCCGGCGAAGAAGAAGCCAGCGAGGAGCGCGAAGGATATTAGTGCCGCCTTCCCCGCCCCTACCGGGCGCCCCTGCTTTTCGAGGGTGATGATTATGGGCATTGAGCCGAAGATGTCGATTATGGCGAACAGCACGATGAACGCGCTTGCCGTCTGCTGCAGGCTGAGCTGCGAGATGAGGTTGCTGAGCATATTATCCGGGCTTTGTGTCTGTTCACCATTTGACGGCGCTGAATACGGTGTCGGAGGCTCCGGCGTTTCTCCGTATGTATCCGCCTGCGGCCGCGCCTGCCTTTGCGCGGCACTCCTCGTTTGAGAGTAGGATGTCCATCGTCATTGCGAAAGTCTCCGGCGAGGATATTTCCATGCAGCCCCCTTCGGCCACGAGGTCGTTGGCTTCGCGGAATTTGCCGTGGTTCGGCCCGATTATCACGGGCATGCCGTAAACCGCGGGCTCCAGGACGTTGTGTATCCCCACTCCGAAGCCGCCGCCGACGTAGGCGATGCGCCCGTAGCGGTAGACTGACGAGAGCAGGCCGTATGTGTCGACTATCAGGCAGGCGGCCTTGCTGACGTCCTGTCCGGCGGCCTGCGAGAGGAGGATGGCGGGGCGGCGGAGCGCCTTCATTATGCGGGCTATGTGCGCCCGGCTCACCACGTGCGGGGCGAGGATCAGCCTCAGCTCCGGACGCTCGTTGAAGTAGGGCAGTATTATGTCCTCGTCGCTCTCCCACGAACTGCCGGCCACGAGGATTTTGCCGGGGGCGCGGGCGAACTCTTCCGCCGCGGGCACGCCGCGGGAAGCCCGGCACACGTCCGCGACGCGGTCGAAACGGGTGTCGCCCGTAACGCTTACGGCGGTTATGCCTGCGGCGGCGAGCAGGCGGCGCGAGTCTTCGTCCTGGACGAAGAAGCGGCTGAAGTCCTGCAGCACGCGCGCGTAAGGCCTGGCGTAACGCCAGAAGAATATCTGTTCGGGGCGGAAGACGCTTGAAACGCTGTACACTTCCGCCCCAGCGCGGCGCAGCTCGCTAATCATGTTCTTCCAGAACTCGTATTTTATGAAGAACGCTTTTTCGGGACGCGCCGCGCTGACGAAACGGCGCGCGTTGCGCGGCGTGTCGAAAGGGATGTAGCACACCGCATCGGCGTTCTCGTAGTTTTTCATTACCTCATACCCCGAGGGGGAGAAGAAAGTGAGCAGTATCCTGTACTCCGGGTGGCGGCTGCGCAGGCGCTCGATGAGAGGCCGCCCCTGCTCGAACTCGCCGAGCGAGGAGGCGTGGAACCAGACGAGGCGCCCGCCGGCCTTGGCCGCGTTCTCAACCGTGGGGAATGCGTCCTCGTGGCCGTGAAGCAGCGCGCGCGCCTTCGAGTTGAAGAGCGAGGCCACGCGCACGCACAATATGTATAGGTATATCGCTATGGAGTACATGCCGCCCCGTTATTGTCCCGCGCCGCCAAGCGTTTCGACGGCGCGGCCGAGCCTGCGCAGCGTCTCTTCTTTGCCGAGGAAGGCCGATATGTCGAATACGCGCGGCCCTATCCCCGCCCCTACTATCGCAAGGCGGAAGGCGTTGAACACGCCGCCCTTGCCGAGACCGCTGCTCGCGAGCCATTCCGTAACAGCCTCCTCTTGGCTCTGCGCGGAGAAGTCGTCCAAACCGGCAAGCACGGCGCAAAGCAGGCGCATTTCACGGGACGAGCTTTCTTTCCAGTGCCTTTTCACCGCGCGGGGGTCGTATTCCCGCGGCGCCTGGAAGAAGAAGCGGCACAGCGGCCACAGCTCCCGCACGAAACTGACGCGGCCTTTCATCATCGCCACCACTTCGGCCGTGCGGCTGAGGCTTTCGCTTATGCCGTTATCGCGAAGAATCTTGTCAAACTCCTCCGCGATTTTCATGTCGGGGGCGCGGAGTATGTATTCATGGTTGAACCACGCCGCCTTGACGTAATCGAAACGCGCTCCGCTGCGGCCGCAGCGGGCGAGGTCGAATTTCTCCGTGAGCTCGTCTAACGACATAATCTCGCTGTCGTCGCCGGGGTTCCATCCGAGCAGCGCGAGGAAGTTCACCACCGCTTCGGGCAGGTAGCCGCTTTCGCGATAGCCCGCGCTCTTTTCGCCGCTCGCGGGGTCTGTCCATTCCAGCGGGAATACGGGGAAGCCTAACCTGTCGCCGTCGCGTTTCGAGAGTTTCCCTTTGCCGTCGGGCTTGAGCAAAAGAGGCAGGTGGGCGAATTCAGGCATCGTTTCCTCCCAACCCAAAGCTTTGTAAAGCAGCACGTGGAGCGGAGCCGATGGCAGCCACTCCTCGCCGCGGATAACGTGTGTGATTTTCATCAGATGGTCGTCCACGATGTTCGCCAAATGGTAAGTAGGCAATCCGTCAGCCGACTTGTAGAGCACTTTGTCGTCAATTATGGAAGAGTTCACCGCTACATCGCCGCGGATGATGTCGCGGATGTGCACGTCCGCGCCCGGCTCCACCTTGAAGCGCACCACGTAGCGAGCGCCTTCGTTCACGAGGCGCGCCGTCTCAGACGGGGGCAGCGTCAGGGAGTTGCGCATACGGCCGCGTGAGGAGGCGTCGTACTGGAAGTTCTTCGCCGCCTCCCTCGCCGCCGCGAGCTCTTCCGGGGTATCGAATGCGATGTACGCCTTGCCGCGGCATAGCAGCTCATCCACATACTCCTTGTATATACCCCGCCGCTCAGACTGCCGGTAGGGGCCGTACTCCCCGCCCGCGCCCGCACCTTCGTCGAACCGTATGCCGAGCCAGCGGAACGATTCGAGGATGTACTCTTCCGCCCCCGGCACGAAACGCGCCGTGTCGGTGTCCTCAATGCGCAGGATGAGCTTCCCGCCGCGCCGCCGGGCGAACAGATAATTGTACAGCGCGGTGCGCACGCCGCCGATGTGAAGCGGACCCGTGGGGCTGGGGGCGAAGCGCACCCTCACTTCCTGGTTTCGCATTTTCCCCAAATAATAATATGTAAACAACGTGCAAAAATACACAATTCCCCCGAACCGC
>CAZLLM010000229.1:0-3474 GCA_964560405.1 uncultured Prevotella sp. | reverse complement strand
TTCCCGTCTGTTCCAACCTCTCTTTACCAAAGGAAAGCAAATGTCGCTTCACTGACGGGTATTGTTCTATGTCATAATGTCGGGATGGGAAAGTTGCTATCAGCCACCACCCCGCATAGTCGCAGCTGTAGCGCCTGATGTCCTCTCCCTTCAAAATCGGCTGTATTAACTCCTCCGTCCGCTTTCGCTCCTCTTCGGACCGGCAATTGCTCAAAATCCCGTTCCGCCTCTCTGTTGATATGATGAAGGCATCATTGCGTCCAGTGAGGATGCCGCGGCGGATGTTTATGTTCCAGTCTTTTAGCGGCGTACCCGCCTCCTCTATCTTGCGTTTTATGCTCTGCTCAATTGGAGATAATATAACCCAAATATCTGAAGAGTCAAAACGGCATTCCACTGACTGCTGCTGAACGAAATCGCTCAGATTCTTTACGGCGCCGTCTTTGTTCCGCCTGCCGACGGCGGCGCAGACGGCGCGCCCCTCGTTCGCGGCCTTGGAGAAGAGCAGTATGCCGGTGTCGACCGTCGCGCTCTCGAAAATCTTCGCCCCCGCGAAGTCTACGAGCAGCAGCGGGTTCGCGCTGCTGGCGAGGAAGCGTCGCGTGCTCTCCCCGTACCTGGCGCGCATCCACTTGTTGGAGGTGATGTAGCAGAGGTGGCCTCCGTCTTTCAGGAGCTGCCAGCCGCGCTCGTAGAAGAGGCAGTATATGTCGCCGGTGCGGGCGAACGTCTTGTAGCCTGCGCGCTGCAGCGCGTCGGCGGCGCCGGTTTCGGGCAGCGGGATGTAGGGCGGGTTGCCGATGACGATGTCGAAGCCGGCGAAGCGCCCCTCGCCGTCAAGCATTTCGGGGAACTCAATCATCCATTCGAAGGCGTCGCGGTACATTTCGGAAGGGCGCAGCTTCTCTATCCGCGCCTCCAGCTCTCTTATCCGGCTTTCGCACTCCGCCGCCTGTTCCTCGCGGGCTTTGCCGCCGGCCGGGCCGAATTCCGGCGACAAATAGGGGGCGGCCATGAGGTCGCGCTCCTTTTTCAGCCTTGCCAGCTTTCTCTGCAGGGGGT
The DNA here is from genome assembly GCA_964560405.1 of uncultured Prevotella sp. GTDB lineage: Bacteria > Bacteroidota > Bacteroidia > Bacteroidales > Bacteroidaceae > UBA6398. Next base: position 2,412 of record CAZLLM010000229.1, on the reverse strand, counting down.
CGCGCCAGCTCATGGCTTCGCGGAACTTCTCCTTGAACGCGGCGATTTCCTTCGCCAGCCTGCGCTTCGCCTCCTTGCCGGGGGCGTTCTTGTAGCCGTTCACGGCGTTCCTGTATCCGGCGATGTCCGCCCCGAGTGAGGCGGGGGCGCTCTCCGCGCCGGCGACGACGCTGAAGCGCGAGAGGAGGGAGTTGCCGCATTTTATGTTTATGTCGATGTTGGGTAGCGTTTCAAGCTCCGTGTACCTGCTTTCTTCGGTGTAGCAGGCGTTTTTCAGCAGCTCTATCCAGAGGCGGAGGCGGCAGATTGTAACGGAGACGGGGTTCTTGTCTACGCCGAACAGGCAGTTTTCGATGATTGTCCGCTTTTCGCGGAACAGGGTCTCCTGTATTCTTCGGCTTTCCGCGTTGCGGGGGTTGTAGACGAAGATGCCGCCGGCGTCCGTGACGGTGAGTTCGTCGTTTTCTATCGCGACGGTGTAGTCGTGCTTCCTTATCAGCCGCCCCTCGGAGTCGGCGAGGATGCCAAGCTCGTATTTCAGGCGTATCAGCTCGTTGAGAGCCGAAACGAGGAAATGGCCGGAGCCGGCCGCGGGGTCGCAGATTCTGATGCTGTTGATAAGCCCGTTGGCTTCTGCCGCACGGCTTGCGTCGAGCCTGTTGTACAGGTCTTTGACCGACGCGCAGTCCCAGCCGTAGCGGCCGTTGAACTTTGCAAGCACGGCGCGCGTAATGGTCTCGCGGCACATGTACGTCGTGATGAAGCCCGGCGTGAACACCGAGCCGTCCTTGTGGCCGTTTATCTTTTCGAATATGAGCCCCAGCACGGAGGCGCTGATAAGGGTCTTGGCCTCTTCCCGCACCCCGCCGCTCCTTTCGCTCGCGAAGTCGTATGCGTCGAGGAAGCTGAGCAGGTAGTCCAGCGCGGTATCGGGCTGCGGGCGGCCGCGTTTCTTCAGGACGCTGCCGCGCCAGAGGGGAAGCCCTGCGTAAGGGTCGAGGTTGCTTATCCTGATGGTGGCTTGCTCGAGCGCGGTGACCTCGAACAGGGAGCTGTTGAGGTAGGGTATTTCGCCGAAACGCTTCGCTATGGACTCCTTGCGGTCTTTCGGGCGGCGGGCCAGCACTTGGAAGAAAAGCGTGTTGAGGTCGTCATAGCCGCGTATCCTGTCGCTGGTGAGGAATTTGTCTTGCCTGCTTCCGCTGTTGTAACGGAGCATTTGCGCTTCGAGGAGCTTGAGGAAGAGTATGCGGTTCATCCATACAATGCAGAGTTCCAGCGCGACGTTGAACAGCCGCTCTTCGTCGGAGCCGCCGTAGCGCCCGATGTCGGCGATGTTGCTCAGGCAGCTTTCGGCGTCTATCTTGTTTATGGCGTTTTCAAGCAGGGAGGCCTCGTCGCGTCTTCCGGGGGCTTTGCGCACTATGACGGTGCGGCCGCCGTCGCTCTTCTCTTCGAGGCCGATGATGTGCAGCAGCTCGTTGTAGAAGCCCCTGTTGAGATGGTTGCTGTCGTCTTGGAACGGGAGTTTCAGGAGATGGATGTCGCTCAGCGCCTTGTAGAGCGCGATGAGCTTGGGCGGCGCGGGTTCGGTGTGCAGGAGCTTCCGGAAGTCCGCGAGGTTGAAGTATGTGTATTCAAGGCTGTCTTTCACGCTGTCTATGTGGCTGGCCGCTATCTCGGAGTAGAAGAACTCGGTAGTGGTGCCCGACTTCCTGCCCTCCGCGAAGTCCAGGAAATCCCGCCGCAGAGCCTTGTTGTCGTAGAACTTCCGCTCGAACTCCTGCGCGTCGAAAACAAAGAATTCGAATACGTTCGTGACAATCAGGTGTCTGAGATTGGTGTTGCGCTTTGACACGCGCTCGCGCAGATAATAAAGCAGCAGCTCCCGCAATGCCTTGCGGTTGAGGTCGGATGCCGAGGGCATTTCGTCTTTGTTGACCGTGCTTTTCAATTCGAAAATCAGCCCGGCATCGGCCGCTGCTGTTTTTCCGAGCCTTATGGTGAGGTCTACGCCGCCGTCATCCTCCGCCATGTAGTAAGGCTCATAGAAAGTGTCGCGGAGGAAGTTTTTCAGCAGCCCTTTCTGCGTGTCCTCGCGCTGGCCGTCGGCTACATTGTCGAGCAGCTTTTCCAGCGCTTTCCTGAAACGATTGAAATCGGCTCTATCTACCGGGGTGCGGAGGTACGCCCCGCTGACGGCCTTGCTTAGGTCTGACTTGTTTGACGGCGTTGGCATGGCGGTACGGTTTGCTTTGCAGCGCGAATATAGCAAAAGTTCCGGAACGCCCGGCCGGCGGGCGCACACGGAGTCACGCCCGCCGCTTTATGCGCGTTCTCCCCTCCGCGCCGCCGGCTTTATTCCATGAACTTGGAAAGGCGCTGCGCGGTCGCGTCCCAAAGCGGCTGCAT
>CAZLLM010000228.1:0-3476 GCA_964560405.1 uncultured Prevotella sp. | reverse complement strand
TGAAACGCTTTGAAATCGTTCAGAGCCAAGTCGGCAAGAACTTTGCGGTTAATCTCTATGCCCGCCTTATGCAAAGCCCCCATAAGCTGTGAATATGAAAAACCTTCCAAACGTGCGGCTGCGTTGATGCGCTGAATCCACAAAGCCCGGAAATCGCGTTTCTTGTTCTTGCGATCCCGGTATGCGTAAGTAAGGCCTTTCTCGTATGTGTTCTTGGCTACTGTCCAGACATTCTTTCGGGCACCGTAGTACCCTTTTGTCTTTTTGAGAATCTTCTTCCTTCTTGCACGCGAAGCGACGTGATTAACTGATCTTGGCATTTTTTGTTGTGTTTTGAACGTTGGCGCCACACCTTCGCGGTGTGAACTTATATGGCAACAACATTCGGTTAATTAAGTTAGCGCTTAAGCAACATTTCCCGGATTGCTTTCACATTTGACTTGCCGGCTATCGCTACATGGTCAAGATTGCGCTTTTGCTTCTTTGTTTTCTTAGTCAATATATGACTATGGAAAGCATGGCGGCGTTTCACCTTGCCTGTTCCGGTAAAAGAGAACCTTTTTTTTGCTCCGGAATTAGTTTTTAATTTTGGCATTTTGTTTGTTTATTTGTTAATTATAAATAACGCGGCAAGCAATACCACGCATGCCCGCGTCTCTCAGTGTGTTGCTCTGACTCCTGTTCTTATTCTCCTTCTATCGTAGGTGCTTTGTATTCTTTGCGCGTATTTTCTTTCTGCGTCTTTTTAGCTTCCTCTGCTGCCTCTGCTTTTTGCGTCGCGGCAGCCGACTGAACGGACTTGCTACTTTGGGCATTCCCGCCTTTCGCCTTTTTCGGCGCAAGAAATATCGTCATCCTCTTGCCTTCAAGCACTGGCATCTGCTCCACTTTGCCATAGTCTTCCAAATCGTTAGCGAAACGCAGCAACAGGATTTCACCCTGTTCCTTGAAAAGAATGCTCCTCCCTCTGAAGAACACGTATGCCTTTACTTTGTTTCCGTCAGAAAGAAATTCTTTTGCGTACTTGAGTTTGAAATTGTAATCATGGTCGTCAGTCTGCGGTCCGAAACGAATTTCCTTTACTTCAATCTTCACCTGCTTCGCCCTCATTTCCTTCTGCCGTTTCTTCTGCTGGTAAAGGAACTTGGAGTAGTCAACGATGCGGCAGACCGGCGGCACGGCGGTAGGGGAAATCTCCACCAAATCCAAGCCTTTGCTTTCGGCCAGAAAGAGAGCGTCGCGAGTAGGCATCACAGCGGTTTCTATGCCTTCACCCACTACACGTACTTCACGAGCGTGTATTCGCTCGTTAGCCCGGTATTGGTACTTTAATTTATCGTTTTTCATCAAATTGCAGCCGTCATCCGGAAAATCATGTCCTCTGCAAATGCTGCTCCCCGCGCTTTCTGCTTTGTTCGCGCCTGCGTTTATGCTGATGGCGCGACACACGCAGCGGAGCAAATTTAATACATATTTGTTTCCTGGAGAATTTCTTCTTTGATTTTCTCTGAAAATTCCCCGATTTTCATTGTGCCTTTGTCTCCCTCTCCTTGCTTGCGCACCGAGACTTGCCCTGCCGCGCTTTCCTTTTCGCCGACAATCAGCAGGTACGGTATGTGTTTCAATTCATTGTCGCGTATCTTGCGGCCTATCTTCTCGCTGCGTGCGTCCACTTCCACGCGCACGTCGCTTTCTTCAAGGCGCGACCTCACTTCTTCCGCGTAGCCGTTGAACCTGTCGGATATAGGGAGGACTACGGCCTGCACCGGCGTAAGCCACAGGGGGAAGCGGCCGCAGGTATGTTCAATAAGCACCGCCACGAAACGTTCCATAGAGCCGAAAGGAGCCCGGTGAATCATTACAGGACGGTGCTTCTCGTTGTCCGCCCCCATGTATTCCAGCTGGAAACGCTCGGGGAGGTTGTAATCCACTTGTATTGTCCCCAGCTGCCATCTGCGCCCTATCGCGTCCCTCACCATGAAATCCAGCTTGGGCCCATAGAAAGCGGCCTCCCCGTATTCAACGCGGGCCGCAAGGCCTTTTTCCTCGCAGGCCTCGATTATCGCCCGCTCGGCTTTCTCCCAGTTTTCATCGCTGCCGATGTACTTGCTGCGGTCTGTCTTGCCGCGCAGGGAGATCTGCGCCTCGAAGTTCTCGAACTTCAAGGCACGGAAGATAATCATTATAATATCCGTCACGCGGAGAAACTCGCCTTTCACCTGGTCGGGGCGGCAGAAGATATGCGCGTCATCCTGCGTGAAGCCGCGCACACGGGTAAGCCCGTGCAGCTCGCCGCTTTGTTCGTAGCGGTACACCGTCCCGAACTCCGCCAGGCGGAGCGGAAGATCCCTGTACGAGCGGGGCTTCTGCGCGTATATCTCGCAATGGTGAGGGCAGTTCATGGGTTTCAGCATATATTCCTCGCCCTCTTCCGGCGTCCTTATTGGCTGGAACGAATCCTTTCCGTATTTGGCGTAATGCCCCGAAGTGACGTAAAGCTGTTTGTTGCCGATGTGCGGGGTAATGACTTGCAGGTAGCCGAAACGCTTCTGTATCCGCTTCAGGAAGTCCTCAAGCTGCAGGCGCAGCACTGTGCCTTTCGGCAGCCAGACAGGCAGCCCCTTGCCCACCCGTTCCGAGAACATGAACAGCTCCATTTCCTTGCCTATCCTGCGGTGGTCGCGCTTCTTGGCCTCCTCTAACAAGACGAGGTATTCGTCCAGCAGTTTCTTCTTCGGGAAAGCTATTCCGTACACGCGCGTCATCTGCGGGTTCCCGGCATCACCGCGCCAGAACGCCGCCGACACCGCCGTCACTTTCACAGCCTTTATGGGAGAGGTGTCCACTAAGTGAGGCCCGCGGCACAAATCCACATAATTGCCCTGCTCGTAAACGGTTATATGCCCGTCTTGAAGCTCTTCTACAAGCTCGTTCTTGAACGTCTGCCCTTTCGAGGCGAAAAACGCCAGCGCGTCGGCCTTTGAGATGTCCTTGCGCGTCAGTTTCTCCTTGCGCGCCAGAAGCTCCTGCATTTTCTTTTCTATCGCGGGGAAGTCGGACTCGCGTATCACAGTGCCTTCCGGAGGCATCACATCGTAGTAAAACCCGTTTTCAATAGCCGGGCCTATGCCGAACTGCGTCCCCGGATAAAGCTCCTGGATGGCCTCGGCCATGAGGTGCGCCGAAGTGTGCCAAAAAGCGCGCTTGCCGTCCGCGTCGTCCCATTTCAGCAGCCGCACCGCCGCGCTGTCGTTAATAGGGCGGTTCAGCTCGTACGTCTCGCCGCCGACCTTGCAGGCCAGCACTTCCCTCGCCAGCGCAGGCGAAATTCCAGCCGCGATTTCAGCACCCGTAACACCTTTTTCATACTGCCTCACGGAGCCATCGGGGAATGTGATGTCTATCATATCCGGTTTTTCGTTTTGTTTCCTGTTTCAACACGCCAGGCCTTAGCGCGGCCGAGCCTGCAAATTTAA